>JAJDAM010000699.1 GCA_029261905.1 Deltaproteobacteria bacterium | reverse complement strand
ACACCGGTCGCCGCCCCCGACTTGTGGGGTGCGGCGGCAAACTGATCCATCAGCTCGATCAGCGGTTCGATCGCGCGTTGGACGACGGCCGTATAGAGCGTCTCTTTGTTCGTGAAGTAGGTGTAAGTGGTGGCGACATTGGTCTGTGAGAGTGCGGCGATCTCCCGAGTCGTCGCCGCATCGAATCCACGTTGCGCGAACACCGACTCTGCCGCGTCGAGGATCCGCTCGCGCGTCTCGACGGCTCGCGGCGTGAGCGGCGCGTCATCAGCCTGCAGCCCCGGTCCCATCAGTCCTTGAACTCGGGCGGACGATTCTCTTTGCGAGCCTTTACCGCCTCTTCGAAGTTCTTCGTCGTCATGCGCACGAAGAGCTGGGTGTGACTCTCCAGCTCGATCGCCGCTCGAAGACTTGCGGTCTCGAGCCCGGCCCACATCATCCGCTTCGTCAGTGCGACGCCTTGTGCGCTCCAACCGTTGATCTGCTTCGCGATCGCGAGTGCCTCGGTCATGAGGTCGGCGTCGGGAACGACCTTCGAGACGAGACCGATCTCGGCAGCTTCGCGCGCGGTGACGTCGCGCCCCGTGAGCATGATCTCGAAGGCACGCGAGGAGCCGATGGCTCGGGGTAGCAGGAAGCTCAGCCCGAGTTCGGTAGCCGTGAGCCCGTTGTTGATGCCGGCAGCACGGAAGTAGGCGGACTCGCTCGCGATCCGGATGTCCGCACCGAGTGTGAGACAAAGCCCGCCTCCGATGGCCGCGCCGTTGATGGCGCAGATGACGGGTTGCGGCATCCGCTGCATCGCGGGCACCAGGTCCGCAAGGATCGTCATCGCGCGCGTCGCGATGCGCGTGAGTGTCAGGCCCGCGATGTTCGGCGGCGGCTCCGTGTGCTGGGTATCCGCGCCGGAACAGAAGCCGCGTCCGGTACCGGTCAGGACGACGCAGGTCGTCTCGTTGTCGGCACCGACCTCCAGAAAGGCCTCGTGTAGCGGCACCATCAGCTCGAAGGCCATCGAGTTCATCCGATCGGGACGATCGAGGATGATTACGCTGGTGCCGGGGTCGGGCTTCTCGATTCGAACGAGAGACATCGGGGTTCACACTCTTCTTGTTCTTGGCACGTTCATGCGGGGCGTAGCTCGACCCGCATTTCCTTGATGCCGTTGATGAGATTCGAGCGTAGCCGGCGTGCCGGAGCCAGCGGGACGATCTCTGCCGTGCGCTCGAGCAGCTCCTCGAACATCACACGGAGCTCGAGGCGTGCGAGGCTTGCGCCCAGGCAGAAGTGCTCGCCGTGACCGAAGCTCAGATGGTTGTTCGGCTCGCGATAGATGTCGAAGCGGTTTGGATCTTCGAACACGGATTCGTCACGGTTCGCCGATGGATACCACATGAGAACCTTGTCGCCCTTGCGGATCGTCTTGCCTCGCATCTCGACGTCGCACATGGCGGTGCGCCGAAAGTGATGGATCGGCGGCCAGAACCGCAGCATCTCCTCGACTGCGCTTGGGATCAACGATTGGTCGTTGCGCAGTGCTGCAAGCTGCTCTGGATGTTCGAGCAGGGTTGCCAGGCCTCCGCTCATAGCGGTTCTCGTCGTTTCGTTGCCGGCGATGATCAGGAACATGAAGAAGGTATTGAACTCCATCTCCGTGAGCTGGCGACCCTCCATCTCGGCGGCGAGCAGGAGCTGAGTGAGGTTGTCGCCCGGAGTCTCGCGCTCGCGCGCCGCGAGTTGCTGAGCGGTCGTGAAGACTTCGATCTGCGCAAGCGATCGAAACTCGGGGCTTGCGACGACTTCGGAATCCTGATCGTCGATCAGGCCGCCGCTCAGCTCGAACAGTCGGTCCCGCTTTTCTTGGGGAACGCCCATCATTTCGCTGATGGTGTGCATGGGGACGGGTGACGCATAATCGGCAACGAAATCGATCTCGCGTTTCTCCAGGGCCAGGTCGAGCGCTGATCGGGCCAGTGAACGGATCGGCGATTCCAGCGCAGAGACCGCCCGCGGCGTGAAGATCGTGCTGACGAGGCCCCGCGTCACGCGATGCTCGGGAGGATCCTGCGCGATCACGATCATTCGATACGCCGCGAGGCTGCCCGGGTCCGCAACGTCTAACCGCGAGACGCCTGCCGCGTAGCTCGAAAAGCGGGTCGGGTCCTTGGAGACACTTCGGATGTCTTCATGGAGTGTGAGGGCCCAGAATCCCGGACCGTCCGGCTCCTCGTGCCAGTAGACAGGATCACTTCGGCGCAGGCGCTCGAAGACCTCGTAGGGAACGCCGCGTTCCCAGATGGATTGATCGATCAGGTCCACGCGCGAATCACCCATCTTGGATCTTGCTCCCGTTCGAAGTTCGTCTCACTGCTTGCCCGTCACACTGCTTGCCTGGACGGGCTCCCGTGTCGCTAGAACCGCTGACATGCGACATTATGAGACTTCCGAACGGTAATCAAGCGCTTGCTTATACTCTTGAAGCGCGCCTCTTCGGTCTCGCGTGAAGATCTGCCTCCCCCATGACCTGGGTGGTACTAGGAGAATAAATGAAGATCACACTGTTCGGTGCAACGGGTCTGCTCGGCCGCGAATGTCTCTCGCAGTGTCTCGAGTCGGGACACGAAGTGACGGTACTCCTCCGCACACCCGACAAGCTGCCCGCCGAGCTGCGCGCGCAGATCACGGTCGTCGAGGGGAATGGCCTCGACGAACAGGCCGTGGAGCGTTCCCTCTCCGCGGATACCGACGGGATCCTCTTTGTGATTGGCGTCGACGCGCGCTCGCCCGAGGATCTCTGCACTGACGTCACGCGTCACATCCTCGCCGCGATGCGCAAGCTCGGGATTCGCCGCCTCGTCTGGTGCGGCGGCGGCAACACGGTCGGCGACGAGGATGTCGCCAGCTTCGGCTCGTGGTTCGTCGGCTTCTTCTCGCGGACCTTCATGGCTCTCCGGCACCGCGACAAGGTTCACCAGATCGCGCTGCTCGACGAGAGCCGTGACGTCGACTGGGTCGGAATCCGGCCGCTGCAGATGCGCAAAGGCGCCAGGCGTGGCGGGTATCGAGTCGGCTTCGATCGCTACAGTGGCTTCTCGCAGATCACCGCCGCTGACTGCGCAACCGAGATGATCCGGATGCTCGAAGACGACACCTGGCTCCACAAGGCGCCGGTCATTCAGTATTGATCCGATGCGGCCGGCCTTCCCGCTGATCCAGCATCGACTGCATGGCCCTTGATATCACATCGACGCAGCTGAAACATGGCAGAGTACCCGCAGATCAGAGGGCACAAGGAGGCATGAAATGCTCAAGAAGATTCCCTTTCTACTCGCCATCGCCGGGATGGCCGGCGGTGTATTCATCGCCATTCTCTTCGGCGCCAACGAGGTCATGTTCGAGGACAAGATCGCTGCGGGTCTCGAGCGCAACGCGAAGATCCTGGCCATGGCCGATCCGGCGGAGAAGGCCGCGAAGCTGCAGGCCGAAGCGGGCAAGAACTGGCGCTACTACCAGCGCTACCACTTCCACGCCACGGGCATCGGCGCGATGGTGCTGGGGCTGCTTCTCTTTCTGGTGCGGGTCGACGCGCCCGAGAAATTCAAGCTTGCCGCATCGTACCTGACCGCAGGCGGCGGCTTCCTCTATCCGTTCGTGTGGCTCTTTGCAGCAATGTACGGGCCGGAGATGGGACGCTCCGAAGCCAAGGAAGCCTTCGCGATATTCGGCTACTCCGGCGGGCTGTTCCTGCTAGGCGTGCTGCTCACCCTGGCGCTCGCGGTGAAATACGAAATCCGCGAGAGCTGATCACGCACGGACGAAGCGCCGGGTCGCCTGGGCTTGCGGGAGGGTGGGGCTGTCGCCGAATGTGACGGCTCGAGCGATAGCGACTTCGAGCGACGATACAGGGGTCGCAGAACTCCTGACGCTCTGAGCCACCTCATACGCAAGGCGGATCAACGCGTCCTCGGCCAATCGCTTCCTTCCTGATTCAGGTCCAGCCTCCGCCTTGACAAGCAAGTACTTGCTTGCTTAACTCGGGTCATGTCATCCAAGCGACTCCCGACCGCGGAGCGGCAAGCCCAGATCGCGAATGCCGCCCTTCGAATCATCTCCATGCAGGGTGTGCGCCGTCTGACGTCTGCCGCCCTGGCGGAGCAGGTCGGAATCGCGGACGGGACGATCTTCCGGCACTTCAAGAACATGAACGAGATCGTCGACGCCGCGATCGCTCTTTTCGAAGATGCCATCGCGGAAGCATTTCCATCGGATGAGGGCCCGCCGCTCGAGCGTCTCGGCTCGTTCGTCGTGATGCGGCTCGCCCTCGTTCGCGAGCGGCCCGAAATTCTGCGTCTTGCCTTCAATGACCGTCTGGCGGAGGCCGCCGGGCAGGAAGGCGCTGCGCGCGTCGGTCAAATGGTCGAACGGTCGCTGACGTTCGTCCGTCGCTGCCTCGCAGATGCGCAGGAGCGAAGGGAGATCACGCCAGACGCGCCGTTGGCACTGCTCGTCTGGATGGTGATCGGCGTCATCCGCGGCGCGGCGGATACGGATACCCATCGCGCGCCGCGAGAAGGCGGCCTTTCGAATGCCACGCCAGAGCAAGTGTGGGCGTCGCTCGAGCACTTTCTACGCAGCACTTCGAAAGAGGAGGAGCACCAATGAAACCCGTTCGACTCATCTTCGCGCCCCTGGTCGCGCTTGCCATCGCGGGAACCCACTCGGCGAACGCCGACGGCGCTTCCGCTCCCGCCGTCCCCTCGACCCGTCACGTCTTCGAGATTCCACAGAGCATCGGAAACGGTGAAGGCCGGGAGGTTTCGGTCCTACTCGATGCGCGCCATTTGAAGCTCGCGACGGTCGTCCTTCGGGACGGCAGCATCCTCCCTTCGCACCGAGCGAAAGTTCCGGCGACTATTCTGGTGCTTGCAGGCGATGGCGTCCTCCACGTCGGCGGTGAGGTCGTACCGCTCTCCCGCGGAACCCTGGTGGCTCTCGCCGCGAACGAAGAACACGACGTAGAACCTCGCCCGGGCGGCGACATGATTCTGCTCGTCCATTACCTGCGAGCCGCAGGTGGCGAACCGAATTGACCAGACGGACCGAGATCACTTCATAGAAGGGGTTTGCAATGAGGCAGACAGGGTGCAGCCAAGGCGGCGATCGAACATGACGAATCGGAGACTTCGCGTTCGCTCGATCATCGCAGGCGTAGCCACGG
>JAJDAM010000698.1 GCA_029261905.1 Deltaproteobacteria bacterium | reverse complement strand
CGCCAGCAGATAGTTGGCGAGGCGCCGACTGCGGTCGGCCGCCTGGGCGTAGGTGATCCGGCGGTCCCTGAAGACGATCGCTTCGCGATCCGGGACAGCGGCCGAGACGGCTTCGTGAAAATCGGAGAAATTGAATTCCATGGGGGGATCCTCTGGCGGCCCTGACGAGGGCGAGAAATCGGGTATCGGCGGACCAACGACTCCAGTACCCGCAGCGAGCCGCGCAGCGTAACATACGGAGCTCGCGTAGACGGTGATCGCCGACCCGGTGGGGCAACCGGCCACATGCGAACCCACCGAGAGTGCGTCAACGACGGAACGACGGGAGGAGACTGAAAATGGGCAATGCGGTTGTCACCGGTTCCGGGTCGGGTATCGGCGCGGCCATTCGCGAGCGGCTCGAGAGTGAGGGTTTCGAGGTCATCGGGATCGATCTGAAGGGCGCCGAACTCATCGCTGACCTCTCGGGCCCCGAGGGTCGCGCGGACGCCGTCCGAGAGGCGCTGGAACGCTGCGGCGGCCGGCTCGATCGGCTGGTGACCTGTGCCGGCCTGGGGTCGAACGTTCGTCCCGCTTCGCTGGTGGCGTCGGTGAATTACTTCGGTTCGGTCGAAGTACTCGACGGATTGTTTCCCGCGCTGCAAAAAGGACAGGATCCGGCTGCGGTCGCGATCGTTTCCAATTCGGCCCAGATGGCTCCACTCGACGACACGCCGTTCGTCGCTGCGATGCTCGATGGAAACGAACCGGAGGCGCGCAGGATCATCGACGAAATGGACAGCCCCATCGTTGCCTATCTCGGGTCGAAGCACGCGCTCGGCCGGGCGGTGCGTCGCCGCGTGCGAAGCTGGGGCGATGCGCGTGTGCGACTGAACGGCGTGGCGCCCGGCCCTGTCTGGACGCCGCTGCTCGAAGCCACGCGCGACGACCCGGCGACTCGCAAAGAGATCGAAAACATCGACATCCCGATCGGACGCTTCGGCCAGCCGGAAGACATTGCCGCGTTCGTGTCGTTTCTGCTGGGTCCCGAGGCCACCTGGATGCACGGCTCGGTGTTATTTCTCGACGGCGGCAATGACGCCGAGATTCGGCCGGATCGCTACTGATCGCGATCTCGGATCGCCCTATAGTCCCCAATCAACTGGCGCATCCCAGCGGAGGGCCCCAATTTTGTCCACATTCGTCTACCAGCCGATCTTCGAGCACGGCGAAGATGACCAGACCCGGTACCGAAAGCTCGACGCTGCGTCGGAGCATGTATCGGTCGAGTCATTCGACGGCCGCACGATTCTCAAGGTCGGCCCCGAGGCGCTCCGATTGCTGTCCGCCGAAGCTTTCGACGATGTATCCCACCTGCTGCGCTCGGGTCATCTGGCCCAGCTGCGAAAAATCCTCGACGACCCCGACGCATCGCCGAATGACCGGTTCGTCGCGTTCGAACTGCTCACCAACGCGAACATCGCTGCGGGCCGCGTGTTGCCCAGCTGCCAGGACACCGGCACGGCCATCGTCGTCGCCCACAAGGGCGAAGGGGTGTATACCGGTCTCGACGACGCGAAGGAACTCTCCCACGGTATCTACGACACCTACGACGCGAAGAACCTGCGCTTTTCGCAGATGGCCCCGCTCGACATGTACACCGAGAAGAACACCGGCGACAATCTTCCCGCGCAGATCGACATCTACGCCGAACCCGGCAACGAGTACGAGTTCCTGTTCATCGCCAAGGGCGGCGGGTCGGCGAACAAGACCTTCCTGTACCAGGAAACCAAGGCGCTGTTGAACCCGGAGTCGCTGCTGAAATTCGTCTCCGAGAAGATTCTCACGTTGGGCACTTCAGCTTGTCCTCCCTATCACCTGGCGCTGGTGATCGGCGGCACCTCGGCCGAGTCGACGTTGAAGACGGTGAAACTCGCCAGCACCCACTACTACGACCATCTTCCCACCACCGGAAACGCACAGGGCCGCGCGTTTCGCGATGTCGCGCTCGAAGAGGAAGTCCACCGGTTGTGCAACGAGACCGGGATCGGCGCGCAGTTCGGCGGGAAGTACTTCGCGCACGACGTGCGGGTGATTCGACTGCCGCGCCACGGCGCCTCGTGCCCGGTCGGCCTCGGCGTATCGTGCTCGGCCGATCGCCAGATCCTCGCCAAGATCAACGCCGATGGCGTATTCCTCGAGCAACTCGAGGAGAATCCCGCGCAGTATCTTCCGGAGGTCGGCGACGACGCGCTGTCGGGCGAGGTCGTCAAGATCGATCTTCGGCGTCCGATGGCGGAGATCCTCGAAGAGCTTCGGCGCTACCCGGTCGCAACGCGTCTGTCGTTGACGGGCCCGATGGTAGTCGCCCGCGACATCGCGCACGCCAAACTCAAAGAGCGCTTGGATGCGGGCGAGGACCTGCCGCAGTACTTCAAGGATCACATGGTCTACTACGCGGGCCCGGCGAAGACACCGAAGGGCCGGGCGTCGGGATCCTTTGGTCCGACGACGGCCGGGCGGATGGACTCCTACGTGGATCTGTTTCAGAGCCGCGGCGGCAGCATGGTGATGCTCGCGAAGGGCAATCGCTCGATCGCGGTGCGCGATGCGTGCCAGAAGCACGGCGGCTGTTATCTGGGATCGATCGGCGGACCCGCGGGGCGCCTCGCGGATCACAGCATCAAGAAAGTCGAGGTCCAGGAATACGAAGAACTCGGCATGGAAGCGATCTGGCGCATCGAGGTCGAGGACTTTCCCGCTTTCATCGTGGTCGACGACAAGGGCAACGACTTCTACGGTGAGCTGATGAAAGTTCGGCCGACCCAGACCCTGAAAATCAAAAGCTGACCACCAGGTCCAGCGGAGCACGCGATGGCGACCGGAGTGCGAGACCCCAGCGAAATTTCGCACTGGGACGAAGAAGTCGATGTGCTCGTGGTGGGACTCGGTGCTGCCGGTGCTGCCGCAACACTCGAAGCGGCGGCGAACGGTGCGGAGACACTGGTGCTCGAGCGTGCGGGCGGCGGTGGTGGGACTTCCGCGATGAGCGGAGGTGTCCTCTACCTCGGCGGCGGAACCGCACTCCAGAAGGCGTGTGGCTTCGAGGACAGCGCCGAAGCGATGTTCGACTACTTGATGGCGTCGTGCGGCGATGGGCCGGACGAAGCGAAGACCCGCCTGTACTGCGAGGGTTCGGTGGACCACTTCGACTGGGTGGTCGAGCAGGGCGTCCCGTTCGAGCCCGTCTTCTATTACGGCTGTAGCGGGGAGCCGCCGACCACCGACGGCCTGGTGTGGTCCGGCTCCGAGCGCGCCCACCCCTTTGCCGACATCGCGAGACCGGCTCCCCGCGGCCACGTGCCGGCGATGGAGCACCAGGCCGGTCCGCTGTTGATGCAGAAGCTGGTCGAGGCGGTGGAGCGAAGCGAAGCGCGCATCGCGTTGAACCACCGTTGTGTGTCGCTGGTGCAAGAGCCCGACGGCAACATCGTGGGCGTCGTCGCGAAGTCGTTCGACACCGAGCGTTGCATTCGCGCCCGCAACGGTGTCGTGCTGACCACCGGTGGCTTCATCAATGACGATGCGCTGATCGACGCCAACCAGCCCCGCATTCGGCGCTGCAAATTCCGCGTTGGCGCAGAAGGCGATGACGGTTCTGGCATTCGACTCGGGATGGCGGCTGGTGCCGAGACGATCCACATGAACGCGGCGTCGATTTCGCTGCCGGTCACACAACCGTGGGGGCTCAAGCGCGGCATCCTGGTCAATGCCCAGGGCCAACGCTTCATCAACGAAGATGCCTACTACGGGCGGCTGGGTGAGTTCGCGCTGTTTCATGCGGACGGACGCGCCTGGCTCATCGTCGACGAGGCGATCTTCGAACAGCCCGAGTATCCGCGCGACGTGGCTGCCGTCGCGCAAACGGCGAACGAACTGGAGACCGAGTTGGGTCTGCCGACCGGCAGCCTCGACGCGACGCTCGCGCTCTACAACCACCATGCCGAAAGCGGCGAGGACCCCGTCTTCCACAAGGCCGAAGAGTACGTACAGCCGCTGACGCGCGGCCCGTTCGGCGCATTCGATTGCACGACCGAGACATCACTCTACGCCGCTTTCACACTCGGCGGTTTGCGGACCGATCCCGACGGCCGAGTCCTCGATCCGTTCGGCGACCCGATCCCGCGTCTGTTTGCCGCGGGCCGCGCATCGTCGGGGCTGGCGGTCGGCGGATACAGCAGCGGCTTGTCGCTGGGTGACGGAACCTTCTTCGGTCGCCGTGCGGGTCGCTACGCGGCAAAGGGCTGAACGCGGAGCCTCCTCCAACCAACGAGCACGGAACGAAACCGTGCTCGCATCCAGCTCCTATTTTCCGCCTGCCTCGCGAGTGACTGCCTCGTACACATCCTCGAGTGTGATGACCTCGTTCGGCACCGGCGCCATCACCGACACGCTCGAGCCGTCGAAGCGCAGCTCGTGGACCTGGTCTTCCTCGATGCGCAGGCCAGTGCTCGCCTCGACCGAGACCCGCTCCTCGTCTTCGACCCGGCAGCCCCGGTAGCGGAGCACGACTTCCGAATCGCCGATCGGGGCCGGGAAGCGGAAACCGGTGTCCACGATGTAGGGCGCGACGGCACCATCGGGATACGCGTAGTCGCGTAGCAGCGGCTCGCTATCGACAGACACTTGCACGCTGCAGCTTTCGGGCTTCGTCCACACTTGTTCGTCTTC
>JAJDAM010000697.1 GCA_029261905.1 Deltaproteobacteria bacterium | reverse complement strand
GGGACAGGAGCAGTTGCTGCTCTACGGCATGTTGGGCGCTCTCGCATCGGCCGGCTCGCTGCTGATGGTCGCCACCGCCTACGGATTGCCGATCTCGACCACGCATTCGATCGTTGGATCGATCATCGGTTTCGGGGTGGTGGCCCTCGGTGCGGACGCCGTGAATTGGGGCAAGGTGGCCGAGATCGTCGTGTCGTGGGTGACCTCACCGCTGATGGGCGGGATCATCGCGTACGCCGTTTTCAACATCGTACGCCGGACCATCCTGGACCGCGACGACCCGATCGAGTCCGCCAAGACGGTTGGACCCCTCTTTTTCTTCTTCGTGACGTTCATCATCGCGTTGGTCACGCTGTTCAAGGGCCTGAAGAACCTGAATCTCGATCTCGAGCTTCCCGAAGCGCTGATGTGGTCGATGTTGGCCGGCAGCGTGGGGGGATTCATCGGAAGAGTGTTCCTCGCTCGGGTCAAGACAACCGCGAAGCCCGACGATCGCTACGGGGACGTGGAGCGCATGTTCGTCGTGCTGCAGATCATGACGGCATGCGCCGTCGCTTTCGCCCACGGCTCGAATGACGTGGCGAACTCGATCGGCCCGCTGGCGGCCATCAAGACGGTGGTCGACGGGGTCGACCTCACGAAAAAGGCGCCGGTCGAGCTGTGGATGCTGGTGATCGGTGGCGTCGGGATCGTCTTCGGTCTGGCGACGATGGGTTATCGCGTCATGGCGACGATCGGCCAGAAGATCACAGAACTGACGCCAAGTCGGGGTTTTTCGGCGACCTTGGCCGCCGCAGTGACCGTCGTGGTCGCTTCGCGTATGGGGATTCCGGTATCGACGACCCATATTCTGGTCGGATCGGTGCTCGGTGTGGGCCTTGCGCGCGGGATCGGTGCACTGGATCTGGGCGTGGTCGGGCGGATCCTGGTTTCTTGGGTTGCGACGCTGCCGATTGCGGCAGCATTGTCAGCATTCTTCTTCTTTTTCTTCAAGGGATTACTCTCGTAGGAGGCCGGCCCCATGGCACTGATTGGTAACTTGTTCGGGCGGTCGCCGATTCGGCCGATGCAGGAGCACATGCGCGCCGCGGTGGCGTGCGCGAAACAGGTGGTGCCGTTGTTCGAGGCGATGGCGCGCGGGGATATCGCCGCGATCGCCGAGCGAAGACAAGAGATCGACAAGCTCGAGCACGAAGCGGATCGAATCAAGAACGAGATCCGAAGCCAATTGCCCGCGCGCATGTTCCTGGCGGTCGAACGCCGCGACATGCTGGAGATCCTCGACAGTCAGGATTCCATCGCGGATCGGGCCCAGGACATCGCCGAAATGGCGGAGATGCGCGGGATGGTCATTCCTGCCGACCTGGTGGAGCCCTTCTTGGATCTCTCGCGCCGCGCAATCGCCACCTGCGAGCAGGCACAGCGCGTGATCGACGAACTGGAGAACCTGGTCGAGACCGGGTTCCGAGGACGCGGGGTGACGCGCGTCGACGAGATGATCGGCGAACTCTCGCGCCTCGAGACCGAGACCGACGACCTCGAGGAGCGGGTGCAGCGCAAGCTGTTTCCCATCGAGGAGGATCTCGGAATCTCTGCGATGTTCTGGTACAAGCTGATCGACCTCACCGGAGAAATGGCCGACTGCGCAGAGAAAGTCGGCAATCGCCTTCGGCTGCTGACCGCCAACTGATTCCCCGATCGCGCGCAGCTATTGGTCTGGTGTTGAAGTCAGCTTCGGGAGCAGGTGTTTCTGGACCTTTCCCGAGGGCGTTCGGGGAAGGCTCGGCGTCGCGACGAACCGATCTGGCAGCTTGAATCGGGCCAGCCGTTGTGCGCCCCAACTTTTGAGTTCTTCCGCGTCGATCTCCGTGCCTTGTGACGGGACGACATAGGCGAGGCCGCTCTCGCCCCATTTCGCGTGTGGTATCGCGACGATTGCGATCTCGCGAACGGCGGGATGTTCGGCGTACACGCCCTCGATCTCGGCCGGGTACACGTTCTCGCCGCCCGAGATGTACATGTCGCGCGCGCGGCCGATCAGGCTCACGAAGCCCTCTGGGTCGACCTTCGCGAGGTCGCCGGTCCGAACCCATCCGTCGCGCAGCGTCTCTGCGGTGGCTTCGGGTCGTTCCCAATACCCGAGAAACGTGATCGACCCGCGTACGACGATTTCGCCCGTCTCGTCGACGCCGACATCGCGCCAACGCGCGACATCGAATTCGAGCGTGTCGACATCGATCAACCGCAGGTCTGCGTGGAAGACCGCGCGTCCGACACTTCCCGCCTTGCGAATGGCATCGCGCGCGTCGAGACAGCAGAGGATCGACGTTTCGGTCTGACCGAATCCCTGTTTCACGAGGTAGCCCCGCTGTTCGAACGAACGGATCAGTTCGACCGAGATTGCGGCGCCGGCGCTGAACAGGAAGCGGGGCATGTGAGTCGGTGCCGGCGTTCCCGCGGCCCGCGATGTGTCGAGTGCCTCGAGCAGGGCTTGAAACTGTGTCGGGACACCTCCGAAGAACGTGATCTTCTCTCGCTCCACCCGGTTCCAAACATCCGGAGCATCGAATCGACGCATCAGGTGGACGGTTGCGCCGACATACAGCGTCGGAATCGACAAGATCAACAACCCGAACGAATGAAACAGCGGCAGCGGCACCAGCACCCGATCGCGGCGG
>JAJDAM010000696.1 GCA_029261905.1 Deltaproteobacteria bacterium | reverse complement strand
CCGGGAGAGCCTGGAAGAGGTCCGGAAAATGGTCGAGGCGAAAGGTGTTCAGAATGTGACGGCGGAACTCTCGAACTCGAGAGATCCAGTCCAGGCGATCGATGCGGCGGCCGAAGCTCACGAAGCCGATCTCATCGTGATGGGGACTCATGGCCACAGCGGAATCAAGCACGCGTTTCTCGGAAGTGTTGCAGAGCGCACGATCCGCAGCGTGAATGTCCCCGTTCTTGCGGTGAAGGGTGACTCCGAAGAGGCAGCCGAGCCGATTGCGAGGATCCTGTTGGCGGTTGATTTCTCGGAACACTCCGACCATGCGGTCGAGATCACGGTGAACCTCGCCAAGCGCCTTGGCGCGAGCGTGGATGTCGTGCACGCGTTTGGTCTGCCCCGCGACTACACTCCCTACGCAACGCATTTCGGGACGGATCTCGAGGAAAAGGTCAAAGTCTGCGCCAGCGAAAGACTCGACGTCATCCGCGGTCAGTTCGAAAAACGCGATGTGCCCGTCTCACTCCATTTCAGCCGTGGACTCCCGTCGGCAGTGATTGCAGAGGTGGCCGAACAGACAGGGTGTCAGTTGATCGTCATGGGCACGCGCGGAAGTACCGGGATGACGCACATTCTGCTCGGCAGCGTTGCCGAGCGAACGTTGCGCATGGTTCCTTGTTCGGTGCTGGTGGTCAAAGCCGGCGATAGTCGCGACGACTAGACGTCCAGCCTGAATTCGTTCCTGGGCCGATTCCTGCGATGACAGACCGGGGCCGCGGAAGCCCGACGGCTCAGTGGCGATCGATTTGGTAGATCATGTGGTGGCCGTGTGCGTACTCCTCTGCGGAAGCGAGTTGCGAGGTGCTCTGTGCGTGGATTTCGTAGAGCGGGTCGCCCGCCAGCACGTTGTTACCGACAGTTTCCAGCAATCGCACTCCAGCTGCCGCGTGGGCTGGAGCACCGGCGCGTTTTGCGACCCGCGCAATCCTCCAACAGTCGATCTCGCGAATTCGGCCTGAAACCACCGCCTTGATTTCACGGCACTGAGCGGCAGCAGGCAGGCTGCGCTCGCCTTGCGCGCGGCGAATTCGCTCGAACGTATCGGCTGCCGCTCCACTGTCGAGTGCGCGCACGGCTTCCGCCTCTCCACGTCCGGACGGAACATGGCTGGTCATCTCGAGGATGCGGGCGGCGATCATGATCGAACGTTCGCGCAGGTCCACGGGCGCGCCTCGCTGACCGCGCAGCACCGCAAGGACGTCCAACGCTTCGAGTCGCGGCCCGATTCCGACACCGACGGGTCCATTGACGTGCGTGATCATCGTTTCGACCGTCAGGCCGACCTTCTGCGACACTCGACCGAACAGATCGCTCAAGGTGCGCGCAGCCTCTTGGCTGCGAACCTTCGCCGTATCGCCGATCGGAATGTCGATCAGGGCATGTGTCGCACCTGCAGTCACCTTCTTGGCCAGAATCGATGCGACCATTTGTGGTTCGGTATCGATCTCCATCGGTCGCTCGACGGTGATCAGAATGTCGTCGGCAGGCGCCAGACCGAGGGCACCGCCCCAAGCGATACAACCACCCACTTCGTCGACCACCGAGCGCATGTGTTCGGGCCTGAGCGCAACCTCTGCGAGCGTTCCCATCGTGTCTGCGGTACCGGCCGGGCTGGTGATTGCGCGCGATGATGTTTTTGGAACGGTCATGCCGAGCGAGGCCAGGATCGGCACGACGATCATCGAAGTTCGGTTTCCCGGCACACCACCGATGCAGTGCTTGTCTGCGATCAAACCCGGGCCAAATCGCAGACGTTGGCCGACATTGATCATCGCGCGAGTGAAATCGACCAGTTCGCGCTCGTTGATCGTATTGAGCGCGCACGCCAGGATGAACATCGCCAACTCGACCTTCGAATAGCGATGCCGGACCACATCTCCGAGGATCGACTCGAAGTTGCGATACGTCAGTTCGCGACCGTGCAGCTTCGCTCGGACGTGTTCCAGGCTGCCCGGCGCGGGCGAAAATACTGGCGTGACGAGCGCATCTTCCGGTAAGCCGAGGTCGAAGAAGGCGACTTCCGAGAGTCCCACCTGGTCGGGGGCGACGAGCCCGTTGCGGCAAAAATTCAATATGCCTGTTATCTGAGCAGACGAGGGGTCCCCTATGGGGCCGCCGATTACGTTCACGCGATCCAGTGGCTGGAATCCCAGCTCGCCGAGCTGCACGGCATCCTCATGGATGAACACCACGCGTTCGCTCTGGGTGTCGATATGTACGCGTCTGATTCGGAACATCGCTTCTGCTACCGCAACCCGATCCTGTGTTAGGCGGACAAGACCCGCTCCCGGTAGCGCGGCACTACGCTGCACCACCCGAGCTGGGATCTGATTTTCTCGCACAGCACCTCGGATGCACGCGGCTCGCCGTGTACTACGTAAACCGCATCGGGCTCTGCCGGTGAGGTCCGCAACCAGTCGATTAGTTCCGATTGATCTGCGTGAACCGAAAATGCGCTGAGGTCTACCACCTCCGCGTGTACCGGTACGTATCGGCCCATCATCTTCAGCTGGCTCTGCCCCTCGATCAGCGATCGGCCGCGAGTACCCGCTGCCTGATAGCCGACGAAGATGACCGAATTTCGCGCATCGGGGAGCCGGCGAGCGAGGTGATGCAGGACGCGCCCGCCGGTCGCCATACCCGATGCCGAGATGATCAACGCAGGGCCCCTTACCTCGTGGATTGCCTTCGAGGCCTCCACCGACTTGGCTTCGGTCATGGCAGCGGGACTGAACACATCGATCATTTCGCGCAGGTGGGGGCGGATCTCGGGGTCGCCATCGGCGATCGCCCGCCGGTAAACGCTCAGGCTCGCCAATGCCATCGGACTGTCGA
>JAJDAM010000695.1 GCA_029261905.1 Deltaproteobacteria bacterium | reverse complement strand
TCGAACTCGGCGGCGAGCTCGACCTGCTTTTCCAATGTGACCTGCTGCCAGATACGGTCGAAGTTCTCACGTGATTCCACACCGGTCGCTCGACGCAAACCGGTGATCCTTGGATCGGCCGCGACACGCGCCCGCACTTCCCGGGCGAAAACCACGGTGGCGGCTGGCGTTCCACCGATCACCGATGCGAACGAGCCGGTCAGAGCCGCCGGGCGAAGACCGTCATTGAGAGCGCCCGAGAACACGACGTATGCGCCACCGTGATATCGCGACACGACCATGAACAACAGCGGGCCTTCGAAATTGACGACGGCCCGCGCGATCTGGGCTCCGTATTCCAGTTGGAGCTTTCGCATCGATTCCGGCGATCCGTCGAATCCCGACAGATTTGCGAGCAACACGACCGGCCGACTCCCGCTCGCCGCGGTCAGCGCGCGAGCGATCTTCTTCGACGAGAGCGGAAACAGCGTTCCTCCGGTCCAGACGGCCGGACCGTCGGTTGGGCTGTAACCCTCGCGGTCGAGGTTGCGACTCTCGATGCCGATCAAGCAGATGGCGTGTCCACCCAGATGGGCGTCCCACACGATCGCGGTCTCCGCACCCTGCCACGAGCGCCATCGCTCGAGGTGACCGCCATCGTGATCGATCAGCGATTCCATCACGAGCCGCATCGAAAACGGTCGCTTGCGGTCGAGGTTGGTCGCCGGATCGAAGATTTCGCCGAGCATATGGAAATCGTGCCCCTCCTCCGGCTCGCAGACGAATTCGGTGATGGAGCGCGTGTCGGGATCTGCGGTTTCGAACGAACGCGGAGTGGACTCGCCCGGAGCCACGAATGTGTAACGGTAGTGGTCGTAGAGAATCCGATAGGCGTCGGCGATGTTCCGCGCGTAGTACTGCGCTTCTCCGTTGGGGCCCATGATGCGCTCGAAGCCGCCGATTGCGCCTTCGTCTTCGGCGGACACCGACCCGGAGGCCTCGAGGGCGGCGCGACCGGTCAGGACCATCGAGGCTCCCGAAGTCATGATCAACGCGCCCCGCGTGTGTGGAAGCATCGTGCTCAGCGCGTTGAAGTAGCTCTGTGCACCGATGTTGACGCCGGCGACGATGATGTGAATCGAACCGCCACCCTGGGTGAATGTGACGATGCGGCGGACGACTCGAGCGGTCGCGTCCAGGTTTTCGGTTCCGCTGTCCATGGCGATGCGTGCACCGCTCGATACCGGGACCCACTCGATGGGAACGCCGAGCTTTTCGGCCAGATCGATCGCGGCGACGATCCGGTCGCATTCGGGTGCGGCCAGCGCGCCCATTCCGCGCGTGGGGTCCGACAGGATCAACACCCGCTTCATCCCCTCCGCGACCTTCTCGGTCGGCGTGTCGATGACGCCAAACACCACGGATGCTTCGTTGAGTCCGTAGGGTCGGCCCGCCGCGCTCACGGCCACCGGACCCGATCCGTTCGTCGAACCCAGTTCATATTCTTCGAAGGTTCCCGACGGAAGATCGGTATCCGCTTCGGCCCGCGTGACTCCGTTCTGCCCTGATCCGGCGGTCAGCAGACGAATGATCTCGTAGGGGTATACGAGTCGGCGTCTTCTCGCGTCGACGACTTTGCGTTCGTAGTCGCGCGCCGGTTCGAGCGCTTCGTGATGCGGTCCACGCCACGACAGGGCCATGTTGCTGCCGGTGGGGTCCGCGATGACGACCTCGATCGGTCTTGCGTCGAGACCCGGATTCGCACGGTCGAGGACATTCAGCCGGACGATGACTTTTTCCAGTCCCAGGTGTCGCGTGGCCGGAGCGAGCCGCCTCGCCAGACGCTCAGCAACTTCGTCATCGAGAAAGATCGTCGGCGCCGCGAAAACGGCAATCCGGTTCCACTGCAATCGGCGACTCGGATCCCGCATCCCGAGATGGCTACGCAGTGTTCGGCTGGCTTCGAAGAATGCGCGCTCGAACGACGGGATGTGAAGCGTCGCTTCGAGGCCATCGTCGGGAGATCGCCCTCGAAAATCTGCGAATACGAAGATTCGCTCATCGCCGGCGATCTGCTGCGACCGCAAATGGAAGCAGTAGATGTCGTCGGGTGCCTCCAGCCGTTCGAGATCGAATGCCCGCAACCGATCGAGGTCGATTCGCTCTGCAGTTTCGGGGTGTAGCCCGTGCAGCCCATCGATCATTTCCCAACCCGAGTCGGATGCGACGAAACTCAGATGTTCGGGCTGGTCTTCACCACTCAGCCGCGTGAGCGTCAATCGCTCGGCGCGGAGCGGTTCGCTGAGCGAGGCCAGGGCGGGTATCAGAATCTTCTGGAGGCCGCCGAGGTCATCGTCCGGTCCGGCGGGAACGAGCAGTTCGATCGCATCCACTCGCCCGACGCTCGCTACGGCGCGGAGCAGGCGTTCGAGGGCCTGACCGAACCCTTCCGCTGGTGCCATGCTCCCCAACACGATTCGACCATCTTCCAGATCGACTCGCTCGACATCGATTGCTCCTTCGATTCTCGAGGCATGGGTCGGGGCCCGGCTGGGCGCATACAATCGACACACATGGGCTGCAATGGCGATCGCACTTCGGAGCGGGCTTGCGTCGAGCAGCCAGTGTCCGACGCGATCGAATACGATTCGCGGTGCGTTGGCCAGATGCATCAGAACCGCTGCGGGTGGCGGCGTGGGTTCGGACTCAGCTTGCGACAGCCAGCTCTCGACCTCTTTGGTGGTGAGTTCCGCGCGCCGCTGGAGTTCGGGGCCCTCGAAAATCTCGTAGCTCGCTTCGATTGCGCGGTCGGCGAGCGCATCGGGAACCAATCCGCGTAAGCCCGCGATGGTCGACAGCGCATCCGCCAGTGCGCTGTCGTGGCCGAGGTGGAGACCGGAAGAGGCGAGTGCATGCGTGCGGCGCAAAATTTCCGCTACCAGGCGCCGTCGCAACTCCGGATGGAGCTGTGAAGCAACAATCCGCAACACCGCCCGCTTCAAACCGTCGGACGGCTCCAAGTCGACACCATAATGGGATAGCGCGTGTCGCAGAATCTTGAGGAACTCCTCCGAAATGCCCGCTCCACCGGTCGACATGCGCCGCATGTAGGCCCGCAGCCGTGCGTGATTCGACGGGCCGAGGTCGCCCGATACCGACGCGTGTTGGGCGCGCACGAACAGCTGCTCGATGTCTGCAAACAGCGTCAGGTCGTGTCGAATCTCGGCCAGTTCCCAGCGAAACGATTCGCTCAATCCGTCGGGCAGCGGGGCTTCCAGCAGCGAAACCAGCCGTTCGCCGCGTACCGGGTTGACGTCGTAGCCCATCAGCACGCGTCGAATCTCGTCCCGCGCGGCATTCATCGCACCGCGTCGCGACTTGGTGTCGGCGCTCTCGGCTGCCACCAGATCGACGACGCTCAGCTCTTCTGCGCCGGCATCGCTCGAATCGAAGGCTTGCCTGAAGAAGAGGTCGAGGGGGTCGCTGCTCGGCGGTATCTCGAGGTGCGCACGGGGAACCTCACTGATGCCGCTGGCTTCGGCTTCGATGACGAGCAGCAGTTCTCCGGCGACGACCTGCTGACCGGCGCGTATCAGGATTTCCTTGACGATTCCGCTGACGGGAGACCGGAAATCGATCTCCGTTTTCATGGCTTCCAGCAACCCCAGCGACTGCCCGACGCTGACCACATCTCCGGGCTTGACTTGGAGTGAGAGCACGACAGCTGGCGTACTCGAGCGAACCTGACCCGCGAGTTCGCTGCTGAAGCGATACGGGCGCGATTCGACTTCGATGCGCAAGCCCTGTTCGGTGATGTCGTGGACGATGCGGAGACTGCGACCCGAGAGTTCGAGGATCGCCGAGTTTGCCCCTTCGTCGCGCAGTGTCGCGACCGCAACGCGCCCGTCCATGTGCACCCGGTATCGCCAGGCTCCGACACCGAACACGTGCAGCTGGTAGCTTTCGCTTCCGGCGGTCAGGTCGACTCGTTGGCCGGTCGACGCGGGAATGGACGTCGGCGAGAGCGTCGCGGGGTCCGCGTAGAACTTCTGACGCGCACCGTCACGCCATCGCTGATAACACAGGATCGATGCCACGATCAGTGCTTCGACGGCGAATTCGTCCGAGCCGATGCGCAGCTCGGTTGCACGGTCGAGCCATTCGGTGTCGAATGAGGCCGCTCGGTATTCGGCCGCATCGAGAATGTCGATCAGGTAGCCCTTGTTGGTGGCACCACCCGCGACGACCAACTCGAAATCGGTGAGTGCGCAGGCGAGGCGGGCGCGGGCGTCCTCGCGCGAATCGCCCACCGCGATCAGTTTTGCAATCAGTGAATCGAATTCGGCTGGAACCTGGGATCCCGCCGCCACTCCCGAGTCGATTCGCAGCCGAGGGCCGAGTGCGGGATCGAACAGCGCGATCCGTCCCGGGGTAGGAAGAAAGTCGGCTTGCGGATCCTCGGCGCACACGCGCGCCTCGATCGCGACCAGCGGCCGCTGCTGTGGGATCGGAGGCAATGGCTCACCTCGAGCGATTCGGATCTGCAGTTGCACCAGGTCGATTCCGCACAATTCTTCGGTGATCCCATGCTCGACCTGCAAGCGGGGATTGACCTCGAGGAAGTAGAATTCGTCACCCGAAACGAGGAACTCGACCGTTCCGACGCCGACATAACCGACCTGCATTCCCAGTTGGATCGCGGCGCTCTCCAGCTGGGCCAGCAGCGAGCCATCCAGGCCCGGAGGCGGAGCTTCTTCGATGATTTTCTGGTGGCGGCGCTGTACCGAGCAGTCGCGGCAACCCAGCGAAACCCCATTGCCGTGAGAATCGGCGGCGAACTGCACTTCGATGTGGCGACCGAGCGGTAGCCGGCGTTCGACAAAGACGCGTTCGTCCCCGAATGCGGCCAGGGCTTCGGCGCCAGCCGATTGAAACGCGACTTCGATGTCGGCCTCCGAATTGACCATTCGGATCCCGCGGCCACCGCCTCCGGCAGCCGCTTTGATGACTACCGGGTATCCGATTCGTGTCGATACGGCGGCAGCCTCGTCCGAGTCGGCGACGATTCCACCGCTCCACTCCAAGACAGGCACTCCTGCCTTTTCGGCTACCCGCTTTGCGTCGATCTTGTCGCCGAGGGCGCGCATCACATCCCCCGTCGGACCGAGAAACCGCATACCGTTCGCAACCACCAAGTCGGCGAAGTCGGGATCTTCGGCCACGAATCCCCAACCCGGCCACACGGCATCGGCTTCGGCTTCCAGGAGAGCTTGCAGCAAACGCTCGAGGTCGAGGTAGGCTGCGACTGCGCCGCGGCCCGAATCGAGTCGGATCGCACGGTCCGCATGGCGGACGAACGGCGCGTCCCGGTCCACATCGGTGTACAGCGCGACGCTTTCGAGATCCGACCCCTCCAAAGCCCCCAGTGCTTTGACGGCGCGGATCGCGCGCATCGCTGCTTCGCCGCGGTTGACGATGGCGATCCGACGGATTCTGCCTGCGGGATTCAATGTGTGGTTCCTTCGAGTGGCTCTCTTTTGATCCGTTCGTCACGAACATCGACAGATGGAATCGGGAATCGACACGCGAAACCCACATGCGATCCGTGATGCGCCAACGAGAGCGTCGCAGTCGTGCGCGCGCCGCGATGGAGGAGGTGTGGAATCCGTCCGCTCCGCTCGATGTCGAGTTCGGAACGATTGATCTCGAGCCGGCTGGCAATCTGCTCGAGAGCCAGCTCGCGCGCTCGCTGGCTGGCGTTGCCGTCGACGGCCGCATTGTCGCGACTGCTTCGAATCGAAGGATGCGAGATTCGCTGCGACCCCCACAGAGTCCAGGCTCGCGTCGAATCGACAGTCGCGATCGCGTGGACGCAAGCCCCATCGATTTCGACGTGGGCGCGGCAGTACTCGTTTCCGACCGTGACGGTTCCGTCGAGCTGCGGGTCGAGGTCGACGACGAAACGCGGCGGCGAAAAGACCGTCCCGGGTCGCATTCGACGCAACGCCTTGTACGCGCTCTCCTTCACCGCCCACAGGATCCAGCGCATTCGGGTCGGGTCGCTATTTCGCGCCAGCACCGCGCGTTCGGATTGCGCAAAGACCCGCTCGTCGAAACGGGGATGCTGTCCGCCGGATCTCGTTTCGGGATCTGCGAGATCGACGATGTCATTTCCGAGCATCGATGTAACTCCGCTCCATGTCTGCGAGTCGTGCGAGGATCTGGTGAGCGATGTCACGCGATCCACGGACTCCGGTGTGATCGGTCTTGGGTTCGATCACCTCGAGCGATCCGCGAAACCGGTCGCCGCGTCTCGGGAAATTCGAGTAGGTATCCTGATTCTCTCCGCGCAGATACACACAAATCACTCGACAGTTCGGCACTGATTTGAAGATTCGCCCCACACCCGTCGCTGCCGATTCCACCTCCACACGACCCGACCGGCTGCGGCCGGCTTCGGGAAAGACCAGCGCGGTTTCGCCATTGGATACCAGGTAGGCGAGTTTCGAGAGGACTTCGGTGACCCCCCTACGTTCGCCACCGCGTTGGATCGGAAGACACTTCAGTGCGTAGATCAGCGCGCGAAGCATCGGCGTCGCGGCGAAGATCGATCGCTCTGGGACGTTCCATGGAAGCGTTCGGAAGTGCCCGAGATACCACCAGGGGGACCCCAGTGCCCAGGCGACGATGAAGGAATCGATCAGCGTGAGGTGATTGGCGCAAATGATCGTGGGGTCGTCGCTCTCACGACAAACCCTGCGATAGTCCGCCCGGAGCGTCGCCAATCCCTCGATCCGGTATCCGAACCCGTATCGCAGAGCGAACGCAACCAGCGACAGCGCCACAGGGGAGAGCAGCCGCGTAATCTCGCGCTGGATCTTCAGGCTCCGCCGATCCTCGGGGGGGACGGAGTCGAACTGTCGCGATGCCACTAGCCGAGCTTCGACTCGATCAACGCGACCGCGTTCCCCACCGTCTCGACGGAATCGACATCGTCGTCGTCGATTTCGATTTCGAAGATGTCTTCGAATTCCAGAACGACGTCGACGAGTCGCGCGGAATTGACCTTCAGGTCGTCGAGAATATGGGTCGCGGCCGTCACGCTGGCGAGTGCGTCCTGGTTCTTTACGTACGGTGTGAGGATCTTGATGACTTTCTCGAAGATCTCCGTCTGGTCCACTTGGCTTTCTCCTTTGATCACACGGTTTGGTGACATGATGCAGTGACTGGGTATGGTGACTGGGTGTTGCAGTTGACTCGATTGACAGATGATTCTGTTTGGCGCTCGGTATCCCAATAGCCGGCGGATGTCGCTACTCGCTCCACTTTCGGAACACGAGGCACGCGTTTACGTCTCCGAAACCGAATCCCGCCTTCACGACGACCTCGAGATAGGGAAGTTCACGCAGCGAGTGCGGAATGGACGCTGCGTAGGGCTCGATTTCCGGATGTACGTCCTCACAGTTGATCGACGGGTGAATGAAGCCGCCCTTGAGCATCAACACGCTGGCGACCGCTTCGATCCCGCCGGCGGCGCCGAGGGCGTGGCCGATCATCGACTTCGTCGATGTGATCGGCGGAAGGTCCTGCGGCTGGCACCCGAGGGCCAAAGACCACGAGCGCACCTCGTTCGGGTCCGCGCCCGTCGCCGTGAGATGAGCATTGATCGCGCCGACTTCTTCGGGTCGGGTCTGTGCATCTGCCAACGCGGCCTTGATGCAGCGCTGGACGCTTTCAGGATTGGGGGCAGTCATGCTGCCTCCCCCGCGATGTCCGCCACAGTTGACCGCGCTACCGCCGATCTCGCAGTAGATCCGCGCGCCGCGTCCGAGTGCGCTTTCGAGGTTCTCCAACAACAACACTCCCGCACCCGCACTCGGGACGAAGCCGGCAGCCGACGCCGACATCGGCCGCGAGGCTCGCTCCGGCTCGTCATTGAACTTGCGGCACAACACACGCATCGCATCGAAACCGGACCAGATGTAGTGGCTCGCGCCCTCCGCACCACCACACAGCATGCGCTCGGCCTGGCCATTGCGGATCCGCTCGAATCCCATCGAGATGGCTTCGCTTCCGGTGCTGCACGCACTCGAGTTGGTCGTCACCTGGTTACCGAGCGCAAGCAGGCCTGAGAGGCGAGCGGACACGCCACTGGCCATCACCTGCTCGACCGCCGTGCTGCCGAGCCGTCGGACCTTGTGAGCATCGGTCAACGGCACGACTTTGGACGCGATCGTATCCATGCCACCGATGCCGGTTCCGAGGATGGCGCCCGAATCCCAATCGACCGTGTCGTCGGCCGGATCGGGTCTGGCCAGGCCCGCGTCGGTCCACGCGTCGATCGCTGCGATCGACGCGACCCGATGCCCCGAGTTCATCGCTCGCAGCAGGTCTTCGTCGAAATACGATTCGGCGAGTTCGTCTGTTCCTCGAGGCACACCAGCCACGTGGGACCCGAATCCGCACTCGATCATCTTCTCGTTGGTGCGAATCCCGGATTGTCCCTTTCGAAGCGCGAGTTCGAAATCATGGATGCCATTGCCGTTGGCTGCCAGCACTCCGAGGCCGGTGACCACCACGCGGTTGCTCATTGAAACA
The DNA here is from genome assembly GCA_029261905.1 of Deltaproteobacteria bacterium. Taxonomy (GTDB): domain Bacteria; phylum Myxococcota_A; class UBA9160; order UBA9160; family SMWR01; genus JAJDAM01. Next base: position 2,340 of record JAJDAM010000695.1, on the reverse strand, counting down.
CTCCCATTCCGGACACGCTGCCCGAGCAGACGACCGTGCCATCTTCGAGTCTCATCTCCGCTTCGCTGCGGAGTTTCCGACGACGAAAGAAGGTTTTTTTGGCGGAGATCGTCACACGATCCCCCGGCTTCACGATCCCATTGAAATCGACACTGGTGTCGGTGAACAGGGTCGTGATCTTGTCCTTGTCGTCCTCGCTCTCGAGCGTCAACAAAAAGAGGCCGAGCGCCACGATTCCCACTTGCGCCATCGACTCGATGAGGATCACACCTGGCGTGACCGGATTGCCGGGGAAGTGGCCGCGATAGAAATCCGCTTCGGGGCGGAACCGGTAGGTGCCGATGATGTGTTCTTCATCGATCTCCAGAATTTCGTCGACGAAACGAAACGGCTCCTGCTGCGGGAGCGCCGCAAGAACTTCTTCCGGTGTCAACCGTCTGCCGCTCATCGCTCCATCTTTCCACCACGGGAGCGTGGTGAAGCCTTCGGGTAATCCGGATAGTCGATGCCCTGGAACGTGCCGACCTTGGCCCGTTTGATCTCGTAGATGAGCTCGTCATCGACGAACAGCAGCGCATCGCCGATCACCAGTGAAGCACCCGCGTGGGCGATCTTCGTGAAACGACGGATATCGACCTCATAACGAACCAGATGGTCGTGCGGGCGGATCTGGCCGGAGAACTCGACCTCGCCGCACCCGAGTGCCCGCCCTGAACCCAGCCCACCGCGCCAGGCACAATAGAAACCCAACAGCTGCCAAACGCCGTCGACGCCGAGGCATCCGGGTTGGACCGGGTCGTCACGGAAGTGACACTCGAAGAACCAGTCGTCCAACGCGACGTCGCGCTCCGCGACGATCCTGCCTTTTGCACCCTCGCGCGTGATGTCGACGATCCGGTCGATCATCAACATCGGCGGGGCAGGGAGCTCGACCTTGAATTCCTCGGGCGCGCCCTCGAACAGGTTGCCGTGCGCAAAGGCCAGCAATTCGCCCTTGTCGAAGGACTTCTGTTGCTGGAATTCCTCGTAGTTCACGAATCTTCTCCAAATCGAAGCAGGTAGCCCGACCATGCGAGCCCCGCGCCGACACCGACGACGCCGATATCATCGACGGCAGTCCATTTTTCCCACAACATCGAGATCACCGATGCCGAACTCGCAGAGCCCGTGTTTCCGAACCATTCGACGTTCGTGTGGTGTCGTTCGTTCGGGATCTTGCACTGGTTGACGACCGATTCGAGCATGCGTCGGTTGGCTTGATGTCCGACGAAATTGAAATGGCGGTCGCGATCAGCGAACTCCGCCTGCAGGTTCTTGAGCATCCGGGTCATGCGCTTGATCCCGAATACCTGGACGGTCCGGCCATCTTGACGAAAGTGACCCAGGCGCGGCACGACGACCTTTTCGTTCCCGGCCGGGCTTCCGTCCAGTGTGTTGCCGAGGATTCGAGCCCCGCTCGGGTGTTTCGTAGAGATCACGGCTGCTGCGGCGCCATCGCCCCACAGCACCGCGGCAGTGCGATCGGTGTAATCGACCGTCTTGGTGATCGCATCGGTTGCGACGAGCAGCACGTAGTCGGGCAGCTTGTCGGGCTGCATCAACGACAGCAGGTAGAGCTGCACGTAGAAACTGGTACACGCCGAGATCACGTCGAAGCTCGGGACCTCGAGTTCGAGAACCCGGCTGATGTTGCACGCCTCGGCCGGCGTGGCGGTGTCGGTCGCGGACGTGCCTCCGATCACCATGCCGATCTCGCTCTTGTCGATGCCTGCACGGGAGATGGCGAGTTCGGCTGCACGAGCACCCATTTCCGCGTTGCTGTACTCGGCGGCTTCCATCGCCGCCCTCGGCTCTACGTTCTGGGTTTCACGGATATAGTCGAGCGACATCACTGTACGACGCGAGCGGATCCCCACGCGTTCCATGATCCACTGGTCGTCGGTGCCGATGTCGAGGCTTTCGAGGAACGGGTTCGTGATCTCGTTGTCGGGGTGGAAATGACCGAGGCCGTGCAGGAATACGCTCACCGCAGGACCCCCGAGATGTGTTCGCCGCCGTCGACTCGAATGACCTCCCCGTTGATCCAGCCGGCTTCGGGACGGGAAAGCAGATCGATCACGTTCGCGACGTCTCGCGGTGTCGTGAGCCGCCCGAACGGGTTTCGGCTGCGAGCCTGGGCCTTGAGCTGCGCGCTACCCGGGATGGCCCGAAGCGCCTGTGTATCGGTGACCCCGGCTTGGATCACGTTGGACCGAATCCCGTCCGGGGCGAGCTCGACCGCCATCGATCGAGCGATCGACTCCATTGCCACTTTTGCCGCTGCGACTGCCGCATAGCCCT
>JAJDAM010000694.1 GCA_029261905.1 Deltaproteobacteria bacterium | reverse complement strand
CGAGAACCGCAGTATCTTGAACGAGCACATGCAGCTCAGGGCGCTCGGGAAGGCCTCCTACACGCACCTGATCGCGTTCGCCTTGGCGCGTGCGCTCGGCGAGAGCCCGCGCATGATCGCGGCGTTCGAGGAGCGCGATGGGCGCCCGCACAGGCGCCTCCCCTTGCACGTGAATCTCGGCCTCGCCATCGACATCCCCGGCCCCGATCCGGCCCAGGGTCGCATGCTCGTGGTCCCGAAGATCGCCGCGGCCGAGACGCTCGACTTCCGCGCGTTCCTGGAGGCCTACGAGGATCTCGTCGCGCGCGGCCGAACGGGCGAGCTCGGCGCCGTGGACTTCCAGGGGACGAACGTCACGCTCACCAACCCCGGCGGCTTCGGCACGCACATGAGCGTGCCGCGCTTGATGAAGGGGCAAGGCCTGATCATCGCCACGGGCGCCATCGCCATCCCGCCCGAGCTCGCCGGCGCATCGATCGCCTCCCTCGCGCGCGTGGCCCTGGGGCCGGTGATGACGATCACGAGCACCTACGACCATCGCGTGACCCAGGGCGCCGAATCCGGGCTGATGTTGCGTCGCATCGACGAGCTGCTGCAGGGTGCAGATGGCTTCTACGAGCAGATCTTCCGCTCGATGCGGGTGCCGTGGGAGCCACATTCGGCGGGGCGCGACCTGCACACGCTCGACCTCCAGGAGAAGAAGAAGCAGCAGCTTCAAATCTCCAAGCTGATCACCGCCTATCGCAACCGCGGTTGTCGCGTCGCGGACCTCGATCCGCTCGAGTACAAGGTCGATCCGTTGGCTTCGCTCGATCCGAGCTCGTACGGCTTTACCGTGTGGGATCTGGATCGCTTGTTCCTGTGCGACGGCATGACGGGCCGGGACGAGATGACGCTGCGCGAGATCTTGGCGGTCCTGCGCCGTAGCTACTGTCGGCGCTGGACCATCGAGTACATGCACATCGTCGAGCGCAGGCGCAAGCTCTGGATTCGAGAGCGCATCGAGTCCCCCGAGCACACCATCGAGTTCGATCAGGAGCACCGGATCGAGATCCTCGAACGCTTGCACCGAGCGGAGAACTTCGAGCGCTTCCTCCACGCGAAGTACGTCGGCAACAAGCGCTTCTCGATCGAGGGCGCTGACACCCTGATTCCCGCCTTGGCGGAACTGATCGACCGCGCCGCGGACAACGGCGTCGAGCGGGTCGTGATCGGGATGGCGCACCGTGGTCGCCTGAACGTCCTGGCGAACATCCTGGGCAAGTCCTACGCGCAGATCTTCCGCGAGTTCGAAGCCGTCATGCTGCCCCTCTCCAGGGAGGGCTCGGGAGACGTCAAGTATCACCTCGGCCAGAGCGGCACCTACCGCTCCCGCGGTGGCTCCGAGGTCGAGATCCTGCTGTCCGCGAATCCCAGCCACCTCGAGGCCGTCGACCCGGTGGTCTGCGGGATGACGCGGGCCTACCAGGACGCCTCCGACGACACGGAACGCAAGCGGACCCTCGCGGTGCTCATTCATGGGGATGCAGCGTTTAGCGGTCAAGGGGTCGTGGCAGAGACGCTCAACATGTCGCGCCTGCCCGCCTACCGGAACGGAGGCACCGTGCACGTGGTGGTCAACAACCAGATTGGGTTCACCGCCGGCCCGCGTGACCTGCGCTCTACCTACTACTGCACCGACGTCGCCAAGAGCATCCAGGCGCCGATCCTGCACGCTAACGGCGACTACCCGGAGTCCGTGTTGCGCGCCGTGTGCTTCGCCGTCGACTACCAGCGCGAGTTCGGCCAGGACGTCGTGATCGACATGGTCTGCTACCGCCGCTGGGGGCACAACGAGGGCGACGAGCCGGCCTACACGCAGCCGGTGCTCTACTCGAAGATCAAGGACCACCCCACCGTCTGCGAGCACTACACCCAGCTGCTCATCCGGCGCGGCGCGTTCGAGGAGGAGGATGTCCTGAGCACGGGGCGACGCTTCCTCGCCGAGTTGACCGAGAAGCTGGAGCGGTCCCGCGAAGCAGCGCCCAGCGAACTCCCGCTGGTGGAGCGCATCGACCTGGACGATGACGACCCCGCCGACTATGTGCTTGCGCCGTCGCCCGAGACCGGCGTCCCCCTCGACGAGCTGGTCTCGATCATCGACCACGGCAATCGCATTCCGGAGGGGCACGTCACGCACCCGAACCTCTTGCGCCAGCTCAGGCGACGCGAGGTGATGGTGCGCGGCGAGCGCGGCGTGGACTGGGGTTGTGCGGAGACGCTGGCCTTCGGCACGCTTCTGCGCAACGGCGTCCCAATCCGTCTCGCCGGCCAGGACTCCGGACGCGGCACGTTCAGCCACCGGCACGCCGTGATCCGCGATCAGGTCACCGAGAAGGACTACGTACCGCTGCGCGAGTTGGCGGACGGTGTCGACTTCGACGCTTGGGACTCGCTCCTCAGCGAGGAGGCCGCGCTCGCCTATGAGTACGGCTACGCGGTGGCCCGCAAGGAAGCGTTGACGTTGTGGGAGGGACAGTTCGGCGATTTCGTCAACGGAGCGCAGATCGCGATCGACCAGTTCATCGTCGCGGGGGAGGCCAAGTGGAAGCAGACCTCGGGCGTGACGCTGCTCCTGCCGCATGGCTACGACGGTCAGGGTCCCGAGCACTCGAGTGCGCGCCCCGAGCGCTTCCTCGCCCTCTGCACCGGGGGCAACCTCACGGTGGCCAACTGCAGCACCTCGGCGCAGTACTTCCACCTCTTGCGTCGACAGGGACTCACGGAAGTGAAGCGCCCGCTCGTCATCCTCACTCCCAAGTCGCTCCTGCGCGACAAGCGCGCGGCCTCCGACGTGTCCGAGCTCGCGACCGGTTGCTTTCAAGAGGTGCTGCGCGACCCCGAGCACGGCGCTGCCAAACACCTGATCCTGTGCAGCGGCAAGGTGTACTACGACCTGGATGCCTACCGAACCGAGCACGCCCGCGACGACGTGGCGATCGTGCGCCTCGAGCAGCTCTACCCGTTGCCCGCGGACGAGCTGCGCGAGATCGTCTCCGGCTTCGAACAGCCGGTCTGGTGCCAGGAGGAACCGCGCAACATGGGTGCCTGGCCCTCGCTCTTGATGCGCACCAACGACCTCGGTCTCACGTTCCGCTACGCCGGCCGTCCCGAGTCGGCCAGCCCGGCCACCGGTTCCTACCGCCGCCACCAAAGCGAGCAAGAGTACCTAGTGCAGCGCGCTTTCGGCGACCATACGGAGTCAGGCTCCACCTCCAACCCCGGCAAGTAACCTGTACCGCACTAGGAGAATCAACGAGGACCCACCGAACCCGATTGGAAACGGTTTGATGATTCCTCGTTGTCTCGGACCAGCAGACCCACTGCGAAACGAGTGCGGTACGTTTCGTCGGGTTAGGTCTGCTGAGGTGTGCGACTCCGCATCAACACCGCAAGGATCATGAGAACGAGGAAGAGCAACATGTAACCTTCGATCCTCGCGATCCAGACCATGTCGCTTGCAGCCTTGTCACCGACAAGCATCTGTCGTCGTCCCTCGACGAGCTGAATTTTCGACAGGGCCTGCAAGTCTTCCTTGAGGCTAGCGACATACGCGGCCAGGGCTTGGGCTT
>JAJDAM010000693.1 GCA_029261905.1 Deltaproteobacteria bacterium | reverse complement strand
TCCGAACACCATCTCGCGCAGCAGATAGAAGCGAAACGCATCGAACCCGTAGCGCTCTTTCATGATCTCGGGCGCGATCATGTTGCCAAGCGATTTCGAGACCTTCCGCTCGTCGACGTTCCAGTGGCCGTGCACGTTCAGATGCTGGTACATCGGCAACCCGATCGCCTTGAGCATGATCGGCCAGAAGATCGCGTGCGGTTTCAGGATGTCCTTGCCGATCACGTGTTCGACGGCACCCCAGTAGCGCTCGAAGTCTGGCCCGTCCGGATAGCCGATTCCCGTCACGTAGTTGATCAGCGCGTCGAACCAGACATAACACACGTAGTTGGTATCGAAGGGCAGCTCGATGCCCCACTCCAAGCGTTCCTTCGGGCGCGAGATGCACAGGTCGCCGAGCCCGCTCTCGTCGCGAAGCATTGCCAACGTCTCGTTCTTGTAGCGCTCTGGCCGAATGAAATCGGGGTGATCGTTGATGTATCCGGCCAGCCACTCGAACTGGCTGGTCAGCCGCAGGAAATAATTCGACTCTTTGCGTTTTTCGGGTGCGCGCTCGTGGTCGCGGCAAAGCCCGTCCACCATGTCGCGATCGGTGAGGAATCTCTCGCAGCCGATGCAATACAGTCCTTCGTATTCCTGGAAGTAGATCTCACCCGCGTCATGGACCTTCTGCAGAATCTGTTGAACCAGTCGTTTGTGGTCCTCGTCGGTGGTCCTGATGAACCGATCGAACGAAAAGCCGAGAGCCTCCCAGCACTCGCGAAAGGCGCCCGAATACTCGTCGGCAACCTGTTGAGGTGATATCCCGCGTTCGACCGCGGCCTCGGCGATCTTCTCCCCGTGTTCGTCGGTGCCCGTCAGGAAGAAGGTGTCGTCTCCCGCCAGCCGGTGATAGCGGGCCAGCGTGTCGAGAACCACCGTGGTGTAGGTATGCCCGATGTGAGGCTTGCCGTTGACGTAGTAGATGGGAGAAGTCGCGTAGAAGGCGCGCGTCATCGGGATGCCGCCTCGCGAAGCGCCAGCAGTGCGCGCTCGACCACCATCTGCGGGTTGGCATTTCGCTGTGAGAGTGTCTTGCGGCAATCGTTCAGTGTTCCGAATGCATCCAGTTGGGCTTCGACCCGTCCACCCGTAGTCGCGTGCCCATCGGCAACGGCCCGTGCGACCTGGTCGCGCAGCCAACCACTCGCCGTCTCGAGCAGTTCGTTCACCCCTTCGACCACGATCGCGCGAGCACCGCGATGTTCCGCCGCCCAATCGAGCAGGTCGGGAATCGGAGTCCTTGCGACCGCATCGAGCCTGGCGACGAGCTCCGCACGTTCGGGATCATCGCTGGCCGGAGACGGTGCATCGATCGTGAGACGCTGGCAGCGTGAGCGCACCGTTGCCAACAATCCCGCCGATGTGGCGGTTGCCAGAATCAGCGTCGTCGAGGGCGGCGGTTCCTCCAGGATCCGCAGCAACGCGTTCTGCGCTTCCTCGTTCATCCACTCGGCGTCCGCAATCACGGCCGCCCGGCGCCCCCCTTCAGTCGATCGCAATCGCAGCGCGTTCTGGAGTGCGCGCATTTGCCCAATGCGTACCCGGGTGTCGTCCGGCCCGCGCTCGACCCAGAACAGATCTGCGTGATCGCCGATGTGTCGAAGTAGAGGTCCCTTCTTTCCTGTGCCATCGATCGCGATCGGTTCGCCAGGCGTCGACTTTCGACATTCGATGCACTGCTCGCAGGCATCGCCGCCCTCCGAGGCGCATACGAGCCCACGCGCGAAGCCGAGCGCTGCATCGCGCGGCGCTGAGCCAGGGCCCGAAAACAGGTAGGCCGAATGGATGCGCCCGGTTTCGAGCACCTTGTGGAGTAGAGCCCGGGGGTCGGTCGGTACACGACCAGATCGCGTTGCCGCAGTCGAGGGTTCAGGCATCGGGCGCGCAGTCTAGCAGCCCGCAGTCGGGCGTCTCGTGGCGGTCTCGTCGATGCAGGCACCCGAGCGGGGCTGGGTGCGCGGCGAGCGCTCAGTGGCGGTACGTTGTGGGCAATGCCTGATCGTGAGTCCCCGAGATCACCGGCCGTCGTCGTCAATTCGCTGATCGTGATGACCGGCCTCGTCTTTGTGTACGAAGTGTGGCTGGGATCGGGCGGATCGGCGGTAGATGCGCAGAGCGGATTCATCGCCTCTTGGGGATTGGTGCCGCGCGAGTTCCTTCGAGAGCTCACCTCACCCGGCGCGACGAGGCAGGTGGTGTGGCTCACGCCGCTCACCGCGATGTTCATTCACGGCGGACCCGTTCACCTGCTGGGCAACTGGTTGATCCTGTGGGTTTTTGGTGGCCCGATCGAGGCGCGGCTCGGCCATGCTCGTTTTACCGGCTTCTACCTGCTTTGCGGATTGGCGGCCGGACTGGTTCACGTTGCGAGCGATCCCAGTTCGTACCTGGCAAGCGTCGGTGCCAGCGGCGCCATCTCGGGCGTACTCGGTGCATATGGGGTCTGTTACCCGAGCCGAAAGCTGCGCCTCTGGTGGCCGCGACTGAGCATTCCGGCGTTCGCGTTTGCGCTGCTCTGGATTGTGATTCAGGTCATATCCGGCCTGCGCGGATCAGCCGCACAGGAGGGGGGCGTCGCCTGGTCGGCGCACGTCGGGGGCTTCGCGGCCGGTATCGCGCTCGTTTGGTCCAAGCGAGCGCGCGCGACTGCGTGCTCACGGCTGCGCAGCTGATGAGCGAACCCCGCTCGGTGCCTGCGGGACTGGCATTTCGGTCGGCTCCACTCGTTTCTCAAGTCCGGGGTCCTGTGCGCCGATCCAGTGGCCGCACGCGCACATCGCGTAGGGGGATTCTCAGATGGCGATTACTCCGTTCGGCCGAGGCAAAGACACCGACCAATCAACGCAATCCACAAGTACCACCAGCTCGTCGTCCAGTAGCGGATCGAGCAGCAGCTCTGGAGCAGCGGGTGGACTCACCGCATTCATCGACCAGGGTTCGGAGTTCGAAGGGAAGCTGTCCTTTCGAGATACCGTCCGGATCGACGGGAAATTTTGCGGAGAGATCACCAGCGAAAACACGCTGATCGTCGGTGAGAGCGGCGAAATCGAAGCCGATATCTATTCGAAGACGGTCTCGATCAGCGGAACCGTCTCCGGAAACGTGATCGCAGAGAACAAAGTCGTGCTCCACAAGACCGCGGTGGTCAACGGCAACGTCGAGGCTCCATCGCTGGTGGTCGAAGAGGGCGCCAAGGTGAACGGCCAGATCAACATGAACGCGAATTCGAGCAAGCCCAAGCCCGCTCTCAAGCCTGTTGCGGATGCAAGCACCGGCCAGAAGTCGTCATAGCCGGTCGCGATGGCCCGTAGTCATAGTTCGTAGTCATAGTTCGTAGTCATAGTCCGTAGTCATAGTTCGCAGTCACAAGTTCCAGTCACAGCCAACCTCACAGAATCGATCGGCTCAGCCGGTCTCCGCAGCGAACGCCGCAGCTCTCACGAGAGGATCGAGACTTCTACTCACCGGTAGTCGCCTCGACAGTGAGGGGGTCGCGAGCAACGCGGAGAGCCGGCTGATCTTTCGACTCCGTGGGTCGATCGACTCCGCGCGATTGAGCTTTCCCGCCGGTCGGACTAGCTTTTTGCGATGCAGATCGCCGTCAAGCTATTTGGTGCAGTTCGTGAAGCCGCGGGTGCGAAGGAACTCTCCCTCGATCTCGCGCTCGGCGCGAGCCCCGCTGACACCTGGGATCGACTGGTCGCAGACTATCCCGACGTCGAGCGATTCGGGAAGCGGTTGGCGGTGTCGGTGAATCTCGAGGTGAGAGACTTCGATTTTCAGCTTCGAGACGGCGATGAGGTGGCCTTCCTACCACCGGTATCGGGCGGCTCGGGGATGTGTTCCCTTTCCGAAACGCCACTCGACGTCGGTGACGTGGTGGCGCGCGTCGCGGGCCCCGGCATGGGCGGGATCGTGACGTTCATCGGAGCGGTACGCGACAATGCGCGCGGTCGCGAGATCACACACCTCGAATACGAATCGTATCCCGCGATGGCAGAGCGCGAGATGGAAAAAATCTCTGCCGAAGCGTCGGAGCGTTGGCCGGGTACGAGGGTCGCAATCGCTCACCGCGCGGGTCACCTGGCAATCGGCGATCTGGCTGTGGTCGTCGTGGCGGCGGCGCCGCATCGCGGCGAAGCGTTTTCGGCGTGCCGTTACGCGATCGATACGCTGAAGGAAACCGTTCCGATCTGGAAGAAAGAAGTCGCGACCGACGGTGAGTACTGGGTCGACGATCGCCCGTGAGCCGATGAGCGAACACAAACCCTCTTCGCAGCATCACCACCACAGGCAGAGTGCGGCGGTCTCGATCAGCGCCGCGGTGATCACCGTCAGTGACACGCGCACCCTCGACACGGATACGGGTGGAGCCAAGGTCGCCGAGTTTCTGATCGCTGCCGGCCACGTGGTTGCGGACCGACAAATCGTAAAAGACGATCCCGATGAGATTGCCGTTGCCTTGCGAAGCACGCTCGAACGGTCGGACGTGCGCGCGATCATCTTCACTGGCGGGACCGGGGTCGCGCCGCGCGATGTCACCCCGGATTCGATCGAGCCGCTGCTCGACCGTGTGATCCCGGGATTCGGCGAGTTGTTTCGGATGTTGTCCTATGAGGACATCGGCTCGGCCGCGCTGTTGTCACGGGCGCTTGCTGGGCTCGTCTCGGGCAGGGTCGTATTCGTTCTGCCGGGCTCTCGAGGGGCTGTGAAGCTTGCGATGGAGAGACTCGTCATCCCCGAGATCGGGCATTTGGTCGCCGAGGCAGTCAAGAGCCGCTGACGCGTCTCCGAAACGGACTACATGTTGTCTCGAATCGGGTGCGGTCTCGTCGTCGGCGTGTTTTTGGCTGTGGCCTGGTTTGGGGCGACAGCGGAATTTTCCAGCGCGGAGATCTTCGTCTGGGTCGACTCCGATGGCATGACCCACATCAGCGATGACGAAGCCCGTATTCCCGACGACGCCAAGAACGATCCGGAGGATCTCCGGGACCTGTGGCGCGATGCGAGTGGCGAAGCGGTCTCGGGAGTCCGACCCGATCGGGCGGACAGCCGCATCGAGCGTCTGATCGAGGGCGCGGTCGCCGACCTCCAGAGCGGCGAAACTGCGCGCGCGACGGTGGCGCTCGAAGCGGTCTTGCGGACTGCACCCGCGACGCCGCGGGCTCACTGGTACCTCGCGCTGCTCGACCGGCAGCGGGGCCGCTACGACTCCGCCAGGGCTCATCTGGAGGCGTTTCTCTCGTCGGCGGGTGATGACCTCGAACCTTGGCGGAAGTCCGCTGAGAGACGACTGGGCGCGCTGGTGGATGAACAGCGTCTCGCCGATCCGGAGGGGGTGCGTCACGCCGGGCCCTGGCGCGGCGCCGAGTCCTCTCACTTTCGCGTTCACTACGATCCGGAGCTCGGTGAGGCTTCTCCCGACTTCGCAACAACGGTCCTCCGCTACCTCCAGCAGGCGCGCGAGACCGCGAACGAACGGCTCGGCTCCGTTCCCGAAGAGCCCATGGGAGTCGTCTTCTACGGCAAGGCTGCCTACCTGCAGGCACATCGGCACCGGTTCTCGTTCCAGACGATCGGGTTCTTCGACGGCCGGATTCACGTGGTATCTGCCGCGCACCCTGCGGGCGAGTTGCGCGCATTGTTGTTCCACGAGTACTCGCACGCGGTATTTCGCGAAAAGACCGGTGGCGACCGACCGTACTGGCTCAACGAAGGACTCGCGGAGCTCTCCGAGCGTGCCGCGTTACGGCGCAGCGGTTTGACTCGAAGTGAACGGGCTGCGCTGAGAATTCGGATCGATGCGGGGACCTGGATCCCGCTGCGAGAACTCGCGCCGAGTTTTTCCGGGCTCGACGACTCGGGCGCCCGGGCGGCCTACCTCGAGTCGGCTGCGGCGGCCGATTGGATCGCGTCGCGCACCACACGACAGCAACGGCAGGCACTGCTCGTCGCTCTGGGTGAAGGGAAGAATGCAGATGTGGCGCTTCGCGGAAGTCTGGGGGTCGATACGGCGGGTCTCGATCGGGCCCTGCAGCGTTCGATTCGCGAGGAGTTTGCACCGATCCAATCAGAGGGGAATCCACCGGACAGCCCCGAAGCAGAGATCGAATCGAATCAGGCGCTTACAGAAGGCCTTCGTCCAAAGCCCGCGAAGCTTCGAGAAGAAGTTCCGTAACCGAGGCTTCGATCGTCCGCTCCGTCGGTGTTTCGTGCGGTTGAAACGTGAATCGACCGGTCGATGCGTGGACGATGGCGATGGCTGCATCGAAGCCGCTCTGGGTCTTCGTTTCGGCGTGAACCGGGTCGCCCTTGGTGAGCCACAAACGCCCCACGCCTTCCACGGAGTCGAACTGCAATAAACCCGTCTTGCGGCCCATTTCGAGCATCTGCAATACGGCGAAGGGAGGTATCTCTGCCAGCTCACCCTCGAAGACCTGGTTCGAGGCGGGCCGTTCCGTGAGAATCGTCTTTTGCGTGTCGGATTCGAGCCCGAGATTCTCGAATCCGCCGCCGACCTCGCAAAATGTGATCATCGTGGCGCCGATTTCGATCCGGTCACCCGGAGCGAGACGGTGCTCGCCGACGCGATCACCATTGACCAGTGTGCCATTGGTCGATCCCAGATCGCGCACCAAAAAGCCGTCCGCGTCTCCTCGGATCTCAGCGTGGCGTCGCGAAGCGTCGCCGCCGCCGATGCGAAGGTCGCAGCTGCGGCTGCGGCCCAACACGACGGTATTGCGCGGCCGAAGCGCAAGCGGCGCGTCCGGCGGACAAAAGAGCATGGGTGTTCCGATCTTCGGCATGTCCGCTCTAGAGTCGGCAGAGGGGGCTCTCGGCTTTACTGTTCCCCCGGGGATATATCAGCGCACGCGGAAGTCGGTGAGGCCCTCGACAGCCTGTTCCTGCACATCGACATGTTCGACGTTCGCCCAACGGGGCCCCACCCGGCAGAAGGCGATCGCCCGCTCTACCGCGTCGCTGGGCCCTTCGAACAGGGCCTCCACGCTGCCGTCTCGCAGGTTTCGCACCCAGCCAGCGAGCCGCTCGGATTGCGCGAAGGTCTGGGTCGATCCGCGGAAGTACACACCCTGAACCCGACCGGTCACCACGACTCGTCGGCAGATCCGTTCCGTTCGCACGTCGCTCAGCGTCAGTCCTCGGTGGCGTAGAACTCGAAGTCGACCAGGTTCTCTTTGAGGTAGTCGCGCAGCCGAACCAGCAACCGAGCCTCGAGCTGTCGAACACGTTCGCGTGAGATGTCGAAGACGTCCGCCAATTCCTGCAGTGTTCGCGGCTCGTCTCTCAAGATGCGTTCCTCGACGATCTGCCTGTCGCGGTCGTTGAGATCCATCACGAAGCGATCGACGTGCTCCAGAAAGACTTGACGCAACTCGGCGTCTCCGAAGCTCTGCTCGGCGGTCGGATCGTTGTTGGATACAAAATCACCGAATTCGGCACTGGCGTCGTCACGTCGTGCCGGCGCATTCATCGACAGGTCACCCTGCGACATTCGTTGATCCATGTCGATGATGTCCGCTTCGCTCACGTCGAGTCGCTCCGCAAGCAACTTCGGCTCGACCTCGAAGCCTTCCCGCTCGAGTTGACGCTTCTCTTTGTTGAGTCGGAAGAAGAGCTTTCGCTGAGCGCGCGAGCGGCCGATTCGAACCGTCCGGTAGTTGTCCATGATGTATTTGAGGATGTACGCGCGGATCCAGTAGACGGCGTAGGAGGTGAGCTTGACGCCTCGGTAGGGGTCGAAGCGCTGGACGGCTTCGAGCAGCCCGACGTTGCCACTCTGAATCAAATCGAGGACGTTGGTCCATGCACGCCGGTATTCCATCGCGATTTTCACGACCAGCCGCAGATTCGCCAATACCAGCTGTTTGGCGGCGTCTGGGTCGGCTTCTTCTACCCAGCGGACGGCGAGTTCGTGCTCTGCCTCGCGCGAAATCGGCGCGTGATGCGAGAGCTGATTCATGTACGCAGTCAGCGCGTCAACGGGTCCGAGCGAGCGATCCGAAGTCGAAACGGCGGGAAGGTGGGTGCTGGCCGCCGATTGGGGACCGCTCGAAGCGGAAGCTACCGGCGAATCCGGAGCGTCCAGCTCGTCGTCATCGTCCAGCTCGACATCGATGTCATCGCTCACGTCGATGACGTCCGTGTCGTCCGTCTCGTCCGTGTCGTTTGTGTCACCACCGGAGGGCGGTTTGCGAGATGTCACGACCGAATCCGCCCCCTCGACGTGGGAATGTGTGTGGAAAGGTGGGTGGCAGGTCGCGCGAACCCCGCTTCCGGTCAGCAGTCCCACCAGCCCTCTAGGCTGACTGATCCTGGACCACATGACGCGATCTGCCGGGAAACGAAGCGTAGCAAACGAGCGAACGCGGGATCGGCGTTCGCCGACCCCGCGTTCGAGCCCAATTCGGGCATCTGACTGCCATTCGCCGGCCGTACCGGCGAACGTGTAGCGATGGCTTCGTCCTACCTACCGTTCCTACTCCTTCAAGGAGCGGACGTACGCGACGACGTCGGCGGTGTCTGAATCCGACAGGATGCCGCCCCAGGGAGCCATCATCTGGTTGCCGCCGAACTCAGCCGCACCTTTGCTGATGACGGCCGTCAGGTCTGCGTCAGTGCCGGGCGTGCCATCTCCATCGGCGTCGAACTTGAAATCGCCTACCGAGAAATCACGCGGGGGCGGCTGCAGGACCGCTCCGACCGGACCGTCGCCCTTGCCGCTCTCACCGTGGCAAGAGCTGCAATTGGCGCTGTACAGCGCCTTGCCGTTCGCCGCATCACCGGCGAAGGAAGTCATCGGTGCCAATACCAGCACCGTCGCAATGAGTGCGGCGAACGAGAAAGAGCGAATACGACTCGAGGAAATCATGGGTTGTGGTTCTCCGTCTGTGACCGTCGATCAGTCAAGGTCGAAGGTCAGGTTGAAATGTCAGGGCTGAATGTCAGGTTGAAGTCAGCTATCGAAAGTCAGGTGCGAGATCGAGGTGAATTCGCGCGTGGAAGGAAAACTGAGATGTATGCGTCGACCTGGAGCAGGGGCTCGCAGGGCCGGGAGATTACCAGCGAAGCGAGGTGCGTCAAACGATCTGGCGCTCTTTCCAATTGCGCAGCAATTCCAGCAACATACGTACACCCACCCCTGAGGCGCCCTTGGTCTGGTAAGAAGCCGGCGTGTTGCCCCAGCCCGTCCCGGCGATGTCCATGTGGACCCAGGGAGTATCTCCGACGAAGTTCTCCAGAAAGGCTGCCGCGGTCGACGAAGACGCGTCTCGTCCGGCCGTATTCTTGATATCCGCCACGTCGCTGCGGACTGCCTGCCGGTGAACGTCCCACAGTGGCATCGGCCAAGCGCGCTCGGCAGTCGCCTCACCGGCCTCGCGCAGCGCTTCAATGAGCTTCTCGTTGTTGCCAAAGAGCCCGGTGGCCCATTTCCCGAGCGCGACGACGATCGCTCCCGTAAGGGTTGCAAGGTCGACCATCGCGTCGGGTTCGAATTCGGTTCGGGCAAAATGGAGCGCATCGGCCAGTACGACGCGACCTTCTGCGTCTGTATTCAGGATTTCGATCGTCTTTTTCGACATTGCCGTCACGATGTCGCCCGGCCGGTAGGCGGTCGAGCTGGGAAGGTTCTCGGCGGCCGCGATGACCCCAACTACTCGAATCGGCAGTTTCAGCAGCGCAATCGCCCGCATGGCCCCCACCACGGCGGCGGCACCCGACATGTCATGCTTCATCTCATCCATCGCCGCTGAGGGTTTGATCGAGATACCTCCCGAGTCGAACGTGATCCCCTTGCCGACCAGGCAAATCGTCGGCTGTCGGCGGGCCGACTTGCGCTTGCCGGTTTTCGACGCGCTCTTGCCCGGTGATGGCTTCGATCGTGGGTCGTGCTCCATCACGATCATGCACGGGCGCCTCGAACTCCCCGCACCGACGGCCAGGATCGCACCCATCGAGCGCTTCTTGAGTTCGGGTTCCTTGATGACCTGAACGCGCAGCCCGACCTCTCGGCCGATTTTTACAGCCGCGCGAGCGAGTTCCAGCGGAGGGAGAGCGTTCCCCGGTTCGTTCGACAACTGACGGGCCAGATTCTGCGAATCGGCGAGGATACAGCCGGTCTTCGCTGCACTGCGGGCCTGGCGCAGCTGAGAGGAGGTTTCGATCAGCAGAGAAACCGACTCGACTGGCCCCGGCGCCCCGGCCTTCTTTTCGCGATAGGCATCGAAGCGGTAGTCG
>JAJDAM010000692.1 GCA_029261905.1 Deltaproteobacteria bacterium | reverse complement strand
GAAATCCTTTGTGCAGTCGACGTCTTCAACGAAGGCCTCGATATGCCAGACATCAACGTCGTACTCATGCTGCGGCCCACCGAGTCGCCGGTCATCTTCCTTCAGCAGCTGGGGCGCGGCCTGCGCAGACCTGACAAATCCGCAAAGGAATACCTCACAGTCGTCGACTTCATCGGGAATCACCGCAGCTTCATGATCAAGCCGCAAGCACTCGTAGCGCTGACCGGGCAAGACCTCGCAGGCGGAGCAGCACTCGACGCTATCCGTCGTCAGACCCTGGAGCTGCCCGAGGGGTGCTACGTCAATATCGAGACCGAAGCCATCGAGATGCTCGAGCGCGTCAGCCGGCTCAGCAAGGCTGACATGCTCATCTACGAGTATGTCACCCTTCGCGACGGACACGGCCGAAGACCCACTGCTGCGGAAGTACTGGCTGCCGGCGTCCACATGAAGCCTGTCAAAGATCGCTACGGAAACTGGCACCACTTCGTGCGGACTCAGGATGATCTCGAAGAGGAAGAAGAACGAGTGCTCGATCGCCATCAAGCATGGTTCAACGACTTGATGAAGACGAGCATGACGCGCTCGTACAAGATGATCACGTTGCGCGCGGTGCTGGAGCAAGACCGCATGCGGGAACCTATCGCCGTCAGCGACCTCGTTCAGCACTCCTATACGATCCTCAACGAGGACCTCGTACTCCGTCAGGAACTTCAAGAAATCCGCCAAAAGGAAGATCAGCTGTCCGCACTCGAACAGATCTGGCGCGACCAGCCACTGCAGGTTTGGTGCGCTGGAAAAACAGACTCGCAGCGGTGGTTCTCGCTTGACGATGCGGGCTTCTGCTTCCGTGGCGAAGTTGCAGACGAAGACGCTGAGATCTTCGACCAGATGACCGCCGAGATCGTCGAACTCCGCCTTGCGGAACAGCGCAACAAACTGCGCACCAAGGTGACTGGAGCCGTCACCCCAATTCGTTTGCGTGTCTCGCACGCGAATCGCCGTCCGATTCTCCGCTTCGATCGGAAGCACCACCCGGATCTCCCACGGGCCGACCGCGACGAACCCGTCAAGGTCGACGGCGAGGACTACCTGTTCGGTTTTCGCAAGATCGCTGTCAACAAAGTGACCTTGCCCGACAGCAACGAGAACGAACTACCGCGGCTCATGCGCAAGTGGTTCGGCCCGACCGCCGGGCATCCCGGCTCGCGGCACCATGTGCTGCTTTCGCGGCACGATGGAGACTGGCAGTTGACCCCAGAGTTAGAGGAAAGGATTCAGCCGTTCGGCGACGTGATCGCGTTCCCGGGCCTCCCCTACTTCGAGGACCTGAAGGTCGCTTGTGGCGCATTCGAGAGCCAAGCAACGAGCCAGAGCCACAGCCGGCTTGTCAGCGTCGAGGCCGAGACCGAGACCGAGCTGGATCCGGAACGCCACTTCGTAGTGCAAGCGCAAGGCGACTCGATGAATGGCGGCACCACACCAATCCAAGACGGCGACCTGGTGCTCTGCGAGTGGCTGAATGCGACGAACGCTGAAGATGTGGAAGGAACACCCTGCTTGCTGGCCGGCAACAAACCGCCGGATCAGACCCTCACCGCACTCAAGGTGCCGATTCGACACGATGGCGCGTGGGCGCTGCGGAGCTTCAACCCCAGCTTTGTGGACGAGCCGATCCCCTCTGGGATGATACTCATACCCGTCGCCCGGTTCGTTCAGGTCGTCTCGGAGAGTGGTGGCCCGATCTTGTGGGGGCGGTACGACAGAGACGAGGCGGCGGCGATGTTCGGCCTGAAGAGCGATCGATCGTGGCAGGTCGGTCAGCGCGATGTGGTGGTCCGAGGTGAGGGGCATTCGATCTTGTTCGTGAAGCTCCACAAAGGGAAAGACACGCCGCCCGAGCAGAGGTATGCCGACCGCTTCGTATCGCCCACCGAGTTCCAATGGGAGTCGCAGGCGAAGACGACGCCGACCCGCAAGCGTGGCCGCAACATCATTGAGCAGGCGGACAACAGGCAGCGTATCCACCTGTTTTGCCGATATGACGACAGCGAGGATTTCGTCTACTGCGGTGAACTCGACTACTTGCGACATCAAGGCAGCGAGCCCATTCGCATTTGGTTCGAGCTTCGCCAACCGCTACCCGATGGCCTGTGGCGGCTATGGACCAGTTAGGCACCGATCGCGCGCCGAAAGCATGAACGGCATCGAAACGATCTACGTGGTCGGTGCCGCCGTCATACGTGACGGCCGCTGCCTCGCCGCACAGCGCGGCCCCTCTATGAGCATGGCCGGCAAATGGGAGTTCCCGGGCGGGAAGGTTGAACTCGGCGAGTCGCCCGAAGCGGCTCTCGCGCGAGAACTGCGCGAGGAATTGGGTATCGACGTCCAAGTTGGGGACTGGCTCGGTCGGGGCGACTCCATCGAGAATGGAATCCGCATTTGCCTCGACGTCTTTCTCGCCGAAACCGAGGCCCGCTCGCTGGATATGCGGGAGCACTCCGCAACCCAGTGGCTCGGTGCCAACGACCTCTATCAACTGGACTGGGCGGCGGCGGATGTTCCGATTCTTCCAGCGCTCCGCGGCCATATGACGGCCGATCCCGACAACCATCGTTGTCGCGGCCCAGTCGCATTCATCGCAGCAGACTGGGGAAAGGTGCCGAAGAAGCGCGCCGTCTATTCCGCCGAGCGAGAGGGCGACCGCTGGAAGATCGCACGTAATTCGTGCACGAATGGATGGAGCGTCGCCGCGCTACTCGAGGCAGCCCACGAGTCCCGCGCTCGCCTGGGTTGCGCAGCCCTGATCGGAATCGACGTTTCCCTTGGGATCCCGGCCGCCCTCGCCCGCCGCACGGGCGCTTCGAACTTCATCAGCTTCCTAGAGAACCTTGATCCCGGCGGTGGACTCGATAACGCCGCCGTCTCTGCCGAAGAGTGGCTTCCAGAGACCCCCTTTTTCAAGATCCCGAAGGGCAAAGGAGCGAAACACGCCTTCTTCGTCGCTGCGGGTGGCGAGAGCCAACTCCTCCGCCAGATCGAGTTGCGCACGGGCGGGAACCCCACGTTCGCCCTCAGCGGGATCCCCGGAACAGTCGGCTCGGGTTCTCGCGCGGTATGGAGGGAGCTGTCACACCTTCTGCGGGAGCGAAAAAAGGAAGTGCGCGATTTCCAGGTCTGGCCGTTCGAGGGCAACCTCACTTCACTTCTTGCCGGCGACGCAGTCGTGCTCGCAGAGATCTACCC
>JAJDAM010000691.1 GCA_029261905.1 Deltaproteobacteria bacterium | reverse complement strand
AGCGTCGGCTCGACGTAGTGGCCTCTGCTCAGATGTGCGGGGGCACCACCGCCGACCAGCACACGGGCACCTTCCTGTTTGCCGCGTTCGATGTATTCGAGCACTCGCTGTTGTTGGCGTTTGCTGATTTGCGGGCCTTGGAGATTGGCGGGCGATTTTGGATCGCCGTAGTTCCAGCCCTCGAACGCAGCCTGAATGATGGCGAGACCCTCGTCGTAGCGGGAGCGCGGCAGCAATAGACGTGTCGTGATCGCGCAGCCCTGTCCACCGTGCACGCAAGTCATCGCGGCACCGGGAAGCACCCGCGCGAAATCCGCATCGTCGAGGACGATGTTGGCCGACTTGCCGCCCAACTCGAGAAAGATCTTCTTGACCGTCGGTGCAGCGCTCGCCATCACGCGGCGTCCGGTTGCTGTCGAGCCGGTGAACGTGACCAGGTCGACTCGCGGATCGCTCGCCAGCATCTCGCCCAGCAAGTGGTCGGACGAGGCAACGATGTTGAACACACCTGCCGGGATGTCGGTCTTCTCGTGCACGATCCGACCGACGGCGGTCGCCGACCAAGGTGTGTCGGGTGCCGGCTTCAATACGATCGTGCAACCCGATGCCAGCGCGGGGCCGAACTTCGCAATGTTCAGGTAGAGCGGCACGTTCCAAGGTGTGATCGCACCGACGACGCCGACCGCTTCGCGTTGCAGGATGCGACGCTGTGGCCGACCCATGAACTCCATCGGGCCCATTTCGGTTTCGTAGTCGTAGCTTTCCGCCATCTCGGCCCAGTAGCCGAGCATCGCAATCGGATCGTCGACCTGCATCCACGGCGAGAGCGTGAGCGGTGCGCCAGCTTCGTGAACGACAATGGATCGAAGCAGTTCTTTTTCCTCGACGAGTGCAGCGTGGAGCTGTTCGAGGCATTTCTTGCGGAAGCTCGCGTCGGTCGACCACGTCGTCTCGTCGAAGGCGCGTCGCGCCGACGCGATCGCGCGATCCATGTCTTCCTGGGTGCCGTCCGCGCAGGTCCCGAGGAGTTCCTCGGTCGCCGGGTCGAAATTGTCGAAGCTGGCACCGTTGCTCGCATCGACCAGTACGCCGTCGATCAGATTCTTCGGCTCGGGTCTGGGGAGGGGGAGTTCGCCCATGAGATTTCCTTTCGTCTCTTGCAGGTGTCGCCTGCTCGTCTGTCAGTCGGCCTTGCCCGAGGTTTCGACGGGGCCTTCCGGATTGACTTGAATCAAGTCGAAGTGGGTTCCGGCCGGCGCGGTGACCGTGTGCACGACGGCGGCGGCGATCGCTTCGGCGGGCAGGTAGCGATGGTGGCGCTGGACGCCCCAGTGCTTCCAACTCCTGAGCACGCGTTTGATCGAGGCCGGATCCCAGTCCATACCGAAGTTCGACTTCGTCGGACCGGGTCTCACCGTGGTGGCGCGAACACCGCTTCCTTCCAGTTCCATCTGCAGCACGCGCACCATCGCTTCGAGGCCGGTCTTGGCTGCGGTGTACCCGAGTTGGAGCGGGCGCGGGATCACGGCGTTCTGCGAACTGATGAATACGAGGTCGCCATGGCCCCGTTCGATCAAGCTCGGAAGTACCAGCCGCGTCATCAACATCGGCCCGAGCAAGTTGGTGTCGAGTTCGCGTCGAAGTTCTTCGACCGACAATTCGAACAGCCTGCCGGGAATCGAGGTGCCCGCGTTGTTGACCACTGTATCGATCGGCCCCAATTCGTGCTCGGCCGCCGCGACGAAGGCCTCGATCGACTCGGCGTCGCTGACGTCGAGCGGGTGCGCGAATGCGGTGCCGCCCGCAGCCTCGACCTGTGCGGCGATCTCGTTGAGCGGGTCGAGTCGCCGAGCACCGACTGCAACCGACCAACCGAGTGCCCCGAGTGCTCGCGCGATCGCGGCCCCCAGTCCCGAAGATGCCCCCGTGACCAATGCTGTTCGCGACGAAGCGGCTGAACTCAAGGTCCGAACTCGATCGGAAGTGCCGTGAAGCCGCGAACGTTGCTCGAGTGCATTCGAGTCGCGCCTTCGGGTTTGACTTCGAAATTCGGAATGCGGCGATGCAGTTCCTCGAGCGACACCCGCGCTTCGAGCCGCGCCAGAGAGGCTCCGAGACAGAAATGCGTGCCCTGCCCGAAGGAAAGCGAATTTCGCGTATCGCGTCGGATGTCGTAGACGTCCGGTCGATCCCAGGCTCGCTCGTCGCGGTTTGCCGACCCGATCAGCAGCGCGACGCGCGCGCCGGCTGGAATCTTGTGGTCGTGGATTTCGACTTGCGTGGTCGTGGTGCGCGCGATCAATTGAGACGAAGGGTCGAATCGCAGCGTCTCTTCGCCCCAGCTCGAAATCAACGAGGGGTCGTTCCGGACGATGTCGCGCTGGGTCGGGTGCTTCCACAACCAGTACAACGCATTCGCGAGCAGCTTGGTGGTCGTTTCGTTTCCGGCGATGATCATCAAGAACAGAAAGGCGATGATGTCGGGATCCTCGAGTCGGTCGCCATCGATTTCGGCCGAGACCAACGCGTCGGTGAGGTCGTCGGCCGGAGCTTTCCTGCGCTCCTTCACGAACTCGGCGAAGTACTTCAGGATCTTCGCAGCCGCTGCCATGCCTTCGGCAGGCACATCGGGTTTTCCCTCTTCGCGGTGGAGCACCAGGTCGGCCCAGCCGCGAAGATCGTCGCGGTCGGCTTGGGGGACCCCCAGCATTTCACTGATCACGTCCATCGGCAGGCGGCCCGCGAATGCGTCGATGAACTCGCACTGGCCGTCATCGATGAACGCATCGATGTAGCGGTTCGCCAGTTCGCGGATCTTTGGCTCGAGTTCGGTGACTCTTCGCGGGGAGAAGCCGCGATTGACCAGCGCGCGCACGCGCGTGTGTTCCGGGGGATCCATCGCGAGAAACGACATGACGGTGCGGGCCTCGCGGATCTGTTCCTTTTCGAGCGAGACGCCGAACTCGTTCGAGTAGCGTTCGGGGTCGCGGAACGCAGCCAACACGTCGGCGTGACGAGACAACGCCCAGAAGTCGATCTCTTCGTTGTGATAGACGGGTGCTTGGCTGCGCAGCGCTGCATACGCGGGGTACGGATCGTCGTGGATCTTCCAGTCGTACGGGTTGTACTCGACGTTCATGTCGGCCACGCGCATCGCCTCCGAGCGCTCGAACGTATGTCATTTACATATTGCGCGCAATGTAAATTTACATAGACTCGCTTTGATGGCGCAAACGAACCGTCGAGGGCAAGCGGTCGCGGTACCTCTCGTAGGGGCGGGGAAAGGACGACGCTCCCAGGCCGAACGAACCGCTCGAACCCGTCGGCGTATCGTTGCGGCCGTTTTCGAATGTATTGCCGAAGTCGGCCTCGCGCGAACGACTGCCGTCGAGATCTCGCGGCGCGCGGGTGTGACTTGGGGCGCTGTGCAGCACCACTTCGGCGGGAAGGACGGGATGCTGATCGCCGCGGTCGAAGATTCCTTCGATCACTTTGCGTCCCACTTCGACGATCTGCCCATGACCGGGGTGCCGCTCGATGAGCGAGCTCACCGATTCGTCGACGGCGCCTGGGCGCATTTCGGAAGTCGCGAGTACCGCTCGGCATTCGAGATCCTGCTGGAGTTCGTGGGGCGCGACGATCTCTCCGACTCGCCGAGTTGGAGAACCGAGATGTTTCGATCCTGGGATCGGGTTTGGATGGAGTTGTTTCACGATTCGAAACTGCGTCGCAACGAGCACCTGGCGATCGAGCACTACACCCTTTCCGTCTTAGCGGGGCTGGCTTCGACCCGGATGCTGGAGGGCGGTCGTGCCCAGCCTCGATCCAAGGAGCTGGGGTTTCTGAAGGATACACTGGTGCGTGAACTGGGGCGTCCGTCCTGACCCACACCGGTCAGGATGCGAGAAAACTGGGAGTACAAGCATGATTCGATCAGTCGGCTTCATCGGGCTCGGAGACATCGGCGAGCCGATGGCGCGCAATCTTTGCGGCGGAGACTTCGAAGTCGTCGTGTTCGATCTGCGAACGGAAGCGGTCGAACTCCTGGTCGAAAGCGGCGCCAACGCGGCGAACAGTTGCCGCGAGGTTGGCGAACGATGCGATGTGGTGTGCGTTTGCGTGCTCGACGATGCGTCGACGATGGCCGTCGTCGCGGGAGAAAATGGAATCCTCGCCGGTGCGCGTGCAGATACGATCATCGCGATTCACAGCACGGTGAGCCCTGCAACGATCAAGCAGCTGGCCGAACTCGGGTTGGAAAGAGAAGTCCACGTCGTCGACGCGCAAATGACGGGCGGGCGTGCCGTCACTGAAGCCAGGGGGCTTCGGTACATGGTCGGAGGTGACGATGCGATTCTCGATCGCCTGACACCGGTGCTCGAGACCTCGGCCAGCGAGATCACACGATGCGGCGAGGTCGGCATGGGGGCCGTCGCGAAACTGTGCAACAACCTGGTCCAGTTCGTCGCCTGGCAGGGCTATGTCGAAGCCGATGGACTGGCGGCAGCAGCCGGCCTCTCGCGCGAGAAGTTCAACGACGTGCTGAGCTGGATCATGAACGACAACGCGCGAGCGATGTTGGGCGGTCGCACCGCACTGCAAGCGGATCCCGACAACGCATTCCTGAAAGGCCGGTTCACGAACGTGATGTTGCTGGCAGAAAAGGACATGACGCTGGCACTCCAGGTGGCGCGAGAAAACGGAGTCTCCATGCCGGTGACCGGACTAGCGACCCAACAGCTGGCTCGAATGTTCGCAGTGCCCGATCCGAAACGGCGCTGAAGCGAGGGACGACATCGTACCGATCGCGGATCGGCTGCTATTTCACATCGATGCGTTCAGCGAGTGCTTTGGCGAGGACCTCTGCGACGATCTGCGATCCGACCCGATTGAGATGCGTGTCGAGGACCGGGTTGTAACTGAGCTGGCCCTGTCGAGTGGCGGTGCGGAGCGCCGGGATCGGATTGACGAATGCAATCCCGCGCGCCTTGGTCAAACGCCGAACCAGCGCGGGCAGGGCGCTGGAACGCCACGCGTCGGGTGGTGTGCTCGGAAGCCTCTCGAGGTGACCTTGAAGTACTCGACGCTTCGTCGGCAGGTAGACCAGCCAGGGTTCCATACCCATTGATCGGCTGGTGCGCCCCCAAGCGGAGAGCGCTTGTTCCAATAACTGGTATCGCTGTGAACCCGAGCCTGGCACGGCTGGCGACGTGGTGCGAACCGTGACCGGCTGCCTCCGATCGTTCGAGACATACTCGTGCGTCGGAATCGTGTTCGGCCACGGCACCTCGTTTCCGGCGTCTCCACTCCGATCGAGCCGCGAGCGCATCGCTTCGATGAACGAGGACTGCGGTTTGCCGAGGGCGGCGCGAACCGGGTCGGCAACGAGCCCCTGGCGGGCGCGTTCCATGGCCCACGACTCACGCACGAGATCCTCGATGTCATTGCCCTCGTAGAAGGCCAGCACCGCGTGTCGCGCGCTCGGTGCGTCACCGTAGTCCCGCAGATACGAGACGTGCGTAAGCGGCCCTGTGTAGCTGACGCCGAGGTTCTTGACGGCCACTCCGAGCCGATCGGCGAGAACTGTCGTGAAGAGGGCGTCGGCCGGCAGAAACCCGAGTTCGGTGAAGGAGTCGCCGACCACCACCACCGTCCAGTCCGAGAGCCCGTCGGGGTTGCGAAAGCCCTCACGGTCATAGTCGATCGAAACCGCTGTTTCCAGCGGCAGAAGACCTTCGGCGACACCGCGTCGACGAAGCAGCGTCGTCAGGACCTTGCCATGCCAGTGGTCCGGGCCCGGCCGGCGAAAGAATGCCTCGCCTGTCGGCGTGGTCGGCTGACGGGCAAACACGGGGATTTCTTGCAGTTGCCGCTGCTTCTGTTCGAAATCGAAGCCCGCGAGCCGAAACGAGATTTCGACCCCTGCGACGCTCGCTGCGAGGGAGCCGAAGGCGATCGCCAGATTCCGGGCGCGCGAACGTCGAGAGCGTTGCATGGAGACCGAAGCTACCACGCTGCAACCCGCGCGTGCGCGCCCAATGGCCAGTTTCTCCTATCATCGCCGCTCGCTCCAGTACTTCGATTCCCAACCGTTCCGATCGGGGAGACCATGCGCCGCGTCATCTGCTGGGTCGCGATCTTGCTCGGCTGCGGTCAGGTTCCCGATGCCGTTCGAGTCGGCCCTCCCAACATCGTTCTGGTAATGACCGACGATCAGGGATACGGGGATCTCGGCATCCACGGGAATCCTGTTCTCGACACTCCCCACATCGATTCCATCGCGCGTGAAGGGGTGACGATCGAGTCGTTCTACGTCAGCCCCATCTGTACCGCGACGCGCGCCTCGTTGATGACGGGTCGCTACCACTATCGCACTCGCGCGATCGATACGTGGCGCGGGCATGCGATGATGGATCCCGAGGAGCATACGATCGCAGAGTCGCTGCGCGAGGCCGGGTATGCGACCGGTATCTTCGGCAAGTGGCACCTCGGCGACAGCTATCCGATGCGGGCGATGGATCAGGGCTTCGATGAATCGCTCGTGCATCGCGGCGGCGGCCTGAATCAACCCTCCGAGCCTCCCGAGAATGCCGGCCGTTACACCAACGCGGTGCTCCTGCACAACGGGGAACAGACCCAGACCCGCGGATACATCACCGATGTGCTCTTCGATGCCGCACTCGACTGGATCGAATCCGCCCACGAAGCGCGCCGGCCGTTTTTCGCGTACGTCTCCACGAACGCCCCGCACGGACCGTTCCATGACGTGCCGGACGATCTGTATCAGAAGTATCGATCCCGTGACCTGACGGCGGTGTCCTCTGGCGACGCGGAGAAGCTCGATCAGCTGGCCCGTATCTACGCGATGGTCGAAAACATCGATGAGAACGTGGGCCGACTGCTCCGAAAGCTCGAGTCGCTGCAGATCGCGGAAGACACGATCGTCATCTTCATGAGCGACAACGGTCCCAATTTCCACCGCCACCCAGCTGCGATGCGGGGCGAGAAGGGATCCGTGCTGGAAGGGGGAATCCGTACTCCGTTCTTCGTGCGTTGGCCCGGTCATTTCGCTGCAGGGCACGAGGTCTTACGGGTTGCCGCACACATCGATGTGATGCCAACGCTTCTCGATGTCGCTGGCATCGGTGAGACCGAGGACCTTCGATTGGACGGACGCAGTTTGCTTCCGCTGCTCGAATCGAAAAGGCCACTCGAAGGCGTCGCTTCGGAATGGAGCAATCGGAAGCTCATGTTCCAATCTCATCGCGGCGAGCGTCCGGTCCGCTATCGGAACTTCGCGGTTCGCGGGCCGCGATGGAAATTGGTTAGGCCGAGTGGTCACAAACGGCAGGTGGAAGCCACCGGCTTCGAACTCTACGACATGGCAACGGACCCACAGGAGCGAAACGACGTCGCGGACCAGTGGCCCGAACTCGTGTCGGCATTGAAGGCCGACTACGACCAATGGTTCGACGATGTCTCGGCCACCAGGCCACGGAACTTCGCCGCGCCCCGGATCGTCATCGGGACGGACCACGAGACCACGACGGTCCTGACCAAGCAGGACTGGGCGCCCACGCACGGCGAGCGCTGGGGTGTTCAGGGTCGCTGGCACCTGCGCGTCGCGAATGAAGGTCGGTTCGACGTCCAGGTTCGGCTGCAGCAAGCGGCTGCCGGAGAAGCGACGCTGCGAATCGGAGACACCGTCGCTCGGTTGTCGTTGACCGCCGCGGTGACCACGATCGAATTCGACGACCTGCAGCTACCTGCGGGGAACGCGGATCTGGAGTTCGCACTCCGGGACGGTGGGCACCAACTGGGGCCTTACCAGGTAACGCTGAAGCGGAAGTGATTCGTCACTGACTCGACCCTGTAATCGAGAGCGGGACCCAGTCGCAGTGGGAAGCGCGGCGCGCTCGCGCCGGCGAAACTCCGAGCAATCGCAACTGGTGCTCGGCAACTCTTGCGCCGATATCCTCGTTGGCTTCGCCCGAAGCCCGCAGGTAGATGGCCATCAGCACCATCGACATGAAGAGGTCGACGAGCAGATCATCGATCTCGACACGGAAGGTGCCATCTCGAACGCCTCGGTCGAGATCGGCGCGCGCGAAGGTCTCTACTTCGCGGCGTAGCTCGGGAAGTGCCCACACCGCGCGCGTCAATGCGAGGCCCCAGGTTGGCTCACTGGTCGCCAGAGCGATGAATTGCCGCGTTCCAAAGCTCACGCGTTGGGCCGAGTCCTCGATATCCGACATGGCCTCATCGATCCGTTCGGCGAAATCTCTGGCGATCCCGAATGCGACCGCCGCCAGGATTTCATCTTTGTCGCGGAAGTGGTTGTAGAACGTGCCATTCGAGACGTCCGCGGCGTGGGCGATCGCGTTGATGGAGGCCGCCTCGATACCGGTGCGGGCGAAGGCCTCTGCGGCTGCGTCCATCAGCCCCGCACGCGTACGGATCTTCTTGCCCTGGCTGCGCGCTCGCGCTGCGAAAACACCACTCAACGGAAGTCTCCCTCGGGATCCGAGTCATGACTGAAAATTGACAGATCAGAATTGACAGATCAGAATTGACAGACCTCTCAATTTTGGCATAGTTCCCAGAAATGACAAGACTACGGCGAATTCTTCTCTTTCTCAGCGCTATTTCGATGCTCGTGGGGCCGTCGTTCGGGGCGGATGCCGACACGGCCAGTTGTCTGGACGACGCGGGACTCACCCGCATCGCCCGTGTCCGCAGCGCCGAAGGGCCGGCCTCCTTCGTGCGAGTCGTAGACCAGGAAGGCGGCGTGCCGACCGTCGTCGCGCCCCTTGGCGATGGCGTGGTCGACCTGGCGGACGCATTCCGTCGGGCGAGCCAGCGGAGCGACGCGGGTGACGCGGCTGACGCCACGTGGACGATCGCAGCAGGCGAACGCAGTGCACGCATCTGTTCGCCGGTGAAACTTCCACAAGCCGCGATCGATGCGGAGACTCACGTAGTCGTTGCTGCGGGACTCAACTACGCCGCGCATGCTGAAGAAGCGGGAGGTGGAGATGTCTTCTTGTTTCCGAAACCCGTCGAACCCAGTGCTCCCTACGGTCGGGTCGTGCCGCCAGCGGGCGTAACACTCCACGACTACGAAGTCGAACTCGCCTATGTGCTGCTCGCCGACATCGACCTGAACGATCGCCCCACACGCGA
>JAJDAM010000690.1 GCA_029261905.1 Deltaproteobacteria bacterium | reverse complement strand
GGTAGTCGGATCGCACCGGATTTCGGCTTCGGACACGACAGGTGCGTCCAGAATCCGGGAGTTCGATAGCGAGTCCAGAACCGGGCCACACGCTATTTGCCGAACTCGACTGGACCGTGCTGGACCACCAGCGAGTGGGCCTCGTGGGTCCCAACGGATCGGGCAAGTCGAGCTTGTTGCGGCTGATCGCCGGTGACATCGCTCCGGATCGCGGTGAGATCCACCGACGGCGTGGATCGAGCGTTGATTATCTGCCGCAATCGGTCGCATTCGAGCCGCGCGCGACATTGATCGAGCGTGCGATGCGCATGCCGCCGGCTTTACCGATGACCGAAGGCGCCGGAGTCGCGATGCTGTTGAAGTACCTGTTTCGGTACGATCAAGTTCGCCAACCGATCGGTGTACTGAGCGGAGGCGAAAGGAGTCGGCTGCAGCTGGCGCGGCTCGTGTTGGAGAGGCCGAACCTGTTGCTGCTCGACGAGCCGACCAACAACCTCGATATCCCGTCCGCGGAAGTGCTCGAAGGGGCACTGGACGATTTCGAGGGCAGCCTGCTGGTGGTGTCGCACGATCGGTATTTTCTCGATCGGGTGGTGGACCGCGTGATCGACCTGAGCACCGGCTCGCTGGTGGGCTTCGACGGAGGCTACACCGACTTCGTGGTGGCCAGCGCGGAAAGCAGAGCGGCGGAGGGATGAACGACCGATTCCGAAGGTGTGACCAGCCAGACGCGGCGCTTCGCTACGCTTCGTCGCGATGACAGAACCTGCACCCGCATCGACCGCGAGCCCGGCTCGTAAAGTCGCGCACCTTCAATTTCACCAGCCTCGCTGGATGCGGGTCGCGATGCAGGCTCTCGGCGTCGCGTGTTGGCCCGTCACCTGGCCGCTGGCGATGCTCTCACGGATGTCGGATGAGGTGTTTCGGACGATTTCCGAAGGGTTGAGCTTCATCCCCTATCTGGTGGGAATCATCGTGCGGAGAGAGTTCTATCGATTCGCGCTCGAGAGCTGTGGTGAGAATCTCGTCGTTGCGTTCGGAGCGTTGTTCTTGCACCGCGGCATCACCGTCGGAAACCACGTTCTCGTGGGGCGTTACTCGATCGTCCACTACTGCGATCTGGGGGACTTCTCGATGACGGCCGAACACGTGGTGCTCAACCACGGAGCCCACTACCACACATCCGATCGAACGGATATCCCCATGGCGTTCCAAGGTGGTTTGATCGAACCCATCTCGATCGGCGAAGATTGCATCGTCCACTCCAACGCGGTGGTGATGGCATCGGTCGGCCGCGGGTCGGTCGTCGGTGCTGGGGCGGTGGTGACCCGCCCTGTGGAGGAGTTCTCGATCGTGGTCGGAAACCCAGCGCGGTTGCTGCGCAAACGCGATTGACCCGAGGAGGGAACGCGGCGCGTGGCCGCGACGCCGCTACAGCGCCAAGTCGCTGGCACCTCCATCGATGCGGAAGTTCGAGCCGTTGATTGCCGCAGCCTGTTCACTGGCCAGATACACCACCAGGCTCGCGACCTCCGAAACCTCTGCGATCTTTCCGCCCTGGTTGCCCGTCATTTCGTGGATGGCGCCCCGTTGTGCGGCTTCCCAGTCGTCTCCCCAGCCCTTCTCGGCGGCCCGCTTCATCAGGTGCGAGCGGACTTCGGCCGTCGCGATGAGGCCGGGACTGACGAGGTTGACCGTGATGCCGGATCCCGACAGCTCTTTGGACAAGCTGACGCAGACGTTCGGCAGCACCGCCTTCGACGCGTAGTAGTGCGGCATGCGTGCGGCGGGGCGGGTAGCGCCGACGGTACCCAGCCAGATGATTCGGCCCCAACCACGCTCGCGCATTCCCGGAGCCAACGCGTGCACCAATCGCACGCCGCTCAACACGTTCTTCTGGTAGACGGACACCCAATCGTCCGTCGAGGTCTGCATCCATCGCCCGCCCTCGGCAACGCCGTAATTGTTGACGAGGATGTCGACCTGACCGAATAGATCGAGAGCTTGCGAAGCGACTTTCTCGGCACCTTCGTCGGTCATCAGGTCGCCCGTCACGGCACGCGCATCGAGATTCGCGTCTCGGAGACGGGCCACGACTTCGTCCGCCTGGCCGACCTCGAAGCCGTGAACGGCGACCGACGCACCCTCGCGAGCCAGGACTTCCGCGATCCCCGATCCGGTCCCGCGGTAGCTTCCAGAAACCAACGCGACTTTTCCTGCAAGTCCCAGATCCACTCGGCTTCACTCCTCAGTGTCGCTTCCAGATGGTGCGCCCCCACCGACCTCGCGGGCGCATGGGGAGACCCGGCCGAACGTCAAACGCGAATCGGCACGTTCTTGAATCCCCGAACATGGGCCTGGTAGGTGCGAGCCAGCCCGCTCTCGTCGACCTCGTAGTTCGGGAATCGGGTCGCGATTTCCTCCAATGCGATGCGTGCTTCGAGCCGCGCCAGCGATTTCCCGATGCAGAAGTGCTGGCCGTAGCCGAAGTAGATCTCGCGCTTTGTGTGCCGAGCCAGATCCAGCCGGTCCGGGTCCTCGAATTCGCGCTCGTCGCGGCACGCTGCGCCCGTGACCAGTGCAACGCGGGCACCCTTCGGGATGGTGACGCCGGCGACCGTGACATCGCGCATGGCCACACGACCCTGGAATTGCGAAGGGGCGTCGTAGCGGAGCAGTTCCTCGACGCCGAGCGGGATGCGACTGGGGTCGTCGAACAGCCTCTTGCGCTGCGCGGGGTCCCGGCCGAGGTACACGACGGCGTTTCCGATCAGTTTCGCAGTGGTCTCCGCTCCGGCTGCCGCCAGCAAGCCGCAGAAGCCGACGACTTCGGCGTCGGTGAGTCGGCGCGGCGGCTGGTCCGGTTCTTCGAGGTCCGCGTTCGCAAGCAGACTGATCAGGTCTTCCTGTGGAGCGGCGCGCCTCTGTGCGAGCAGATCCAGAATCAAATCGCGTGCCTGCCGCATGCCCGAGATCCCCTCTTCGGAGGGAAGTCCCGTGTCCGGGTCGCGCTCGAGACCGCCGTCGACCCACCGCCGGTATCGATCGCGGTACTCGGGCGGGATCCCCAGCAGCGCGCTGATCACGTCCATCGGGAGCTTTACGGAAAACTCGTGCTGGATGTCGAACTCGGATCGGTCCGAGAGCGCGTCGAGGTAACGGCGGGCAATCTCGCGCATCTCGCGTTCGAGTGCGCCGATTCGCCGGGGTGTGAATCCCCGGCTGACCAGATTGCGAAATCGCGTGTGAGCGGGCGGGTCGAGGCCGATGATCGAGAACATTTCGCTCGGGATCTGGCCGCGGTTTTCGAGCATGGGCCCGAGCGATGAGCTGTAGGTCTCCCAGTCGAGCGTCGCTTCCCACACGTCCTCGAATCGGAACAGCGCGTAGAAGTCCATCTTCTCGTTGTACGCGCAGGGCGATTCGTCGCGGAACCATTGGTAGGTCGGGTACGGATCTTCCTGCATCGTCCGTGAGTACGGGTCGTAGATCATGTCGGACCCCCGATGACGCCGCTGCGAACCTTTCGCCGCGCAATCCGTTGCTCGCCTCGTTTCCGATGGAAACGATCGGCGACTGCCGGGCTACGCAGCCTGCAGCGCCTTGATGCGCGCCTGCTGTTCGTTCCGGTCGTCCGCGGCAAATGTGCACGCGACCCGATCGAAGATGTCTCCGTAGCGCTCCTTCAGTGCGGGAACGACCCGATCGGGCGGCGCCACGATCGCGAACTCGTCGAGCATTTCGTCCGTGATGCGGGTCGCCATCTCGTCCCACTCGCCACGCTTGGACAGGATCGTGAGCTCGGGTTGCAGCTCGCCCCAGCCGTGCATGTCGAGTACGGGGCGGTAGGCGGGAGTCGAAGCATAGAACGAAATCTGCTTTCGGACCGCGGCGCGTGAGCCTTCGGTCGTCTCGTCGTTGCTGCCCGTGACGACAAAGGCCGGGCAGGTGATCGCGAAATCGGACCGGCTCCGGCCGCTCCTGGCCAGTCCGCGCTCGATCGCGGGGATCGTCACCTCTCGCACGTAGCGGTTCGTCGTGAAGGCGTGCGCGATCACACCGTCAGCGGTTTCGCCAGCGACCTCGGTCATCAGCGGGCCGACCGCCGCGAGATAGACGCGTGGGGCACCGAAGCGACGATCGGTCGGCGTGAACATCGGAGTCATCAACGTGTGGGAATAGAATTCGCCGCGAAAATCGAGTGGCGTCCCTTCGTACCAGTTGTCCCAGATGGCGCGCATGGCCAGAATGAATTCGCGCATCCGCGCAGCCGGACTCGACCAGGGCATGCTGAATCGCTTGGTGATGTGAGGCCGAATCTGCGAGCCCAGACCGAGAATGAAGCGTCCCTCGGAGAACGCATTGAGATCGTGCCCGATGTTGGCGAGTGTCATTGGGCTGCGTGAGAACGCGACGGCGATCGAGGTCATCAGCTCGATCCGCTCGGTGTGCTCGGCCGCCAGTACCAACGGAAAGAACGGATCGTTGGCGGTCTCTGCGGTCATCGCTCCGTCGTACCCCATCTCCTCGAGCTCTCTGGCCAGCTTCGGGATGTGGCCCAGGCCTCCGAACAGTCCGGCGTCCACCTTCATCATCGTCTCCTCATCATCGAGTCGTCATCGAGCGGATCGGGTGCATCGAATGCACCGATCCACCGAACTCAGGGTCTCGTCGGGGAATTGCGCCGGACGAGTATAAGTCCGATCAGCGGCGGAACGCCATGAAGCGCTCGAGCAGACGGCTGATGGTGGGTGTGGCGCGGGTTCGCGTGTAGGCACCGGCAGCCCTCTTGAGGGCTTCGGCCTGGGTTGGATAGGGGTGGATCGTGTTCAGGATCGCACCGAGGCCGAGCTTGTTGGTCATCGCGAGCGTCACTTCGCTGATCATCTCGCCTGCGTGCGCGGAGACGATCGTCGCTCCGAGGATGGTGTCACTGCCTTTCTTGGTGTGGACCTTCACGAAACCGTCCTGTTCCCCGTCGGTGACTGCACGATTGACCGACTCGAGCTCCACTTTGAAGGTATCGATTTCGACGCCACGATCGGCAGCGTCGTGCTCGTAGAGCCCGACGTGTGCGACTTCGGGG
>JAJDAM010000689.1 GCA_029261905.1 Deltaproteobacteria bacterium | reverse complement strand
CTGCATCTGGGCATGACCGGCCAGCTGTTTTCGGAAACGGCGGTCAGCCCACGCCTGCTCTCTTCGACCGCGCGCGCAGCGCTCACGCCCGAGCAACAACAGAGCTTCCAGCCCGATGCGCACACCCATCTGCGTCTGATCTTCGACGATGGCGGCCCCAGGGTGTTTCTGCGGGACGTTCGAAAATTTGGAAAGCTGTTGTGGTTACCCGCCGGTGAGCCTCATCCGCGACTCGACCGGTTGGGTGTCGACGCGCTCGAGATCGACGCCGAGACTCTGTTCGCGGCGAGCCGAAAGCGCACGGCCAGCATCAAGAGTCTGCTGCTCGATCAGGCGGTCCTCGCGGGTATGGGTAATATCTACGTCGACGAGGCGCTGTTCTTGTCGGGCATACGGCCGACCCGCCGGGCCGGCCGTATCACGCGTCGCGAATGCGGCGAGTTGGCTCGACACATCGTTCGCGTGCTGTCGCGATCGATCGAGACCGGGGGTGCGAGCATTCGCGACTACGTGACCCCCGATGGAAACGATGGTGGGTATCAATTCGAACGATGGGTGTACGCACGGACCGGTGAACCTTGTGACCGCTGTGGGACGACGATTCGGCGCATCGTCGTCGGGCAACGTGGAACCCACTATTGTCGGAGCTGTCAGAAATAGATGCTGAGCCTCGTAGAGCTGCGTCGCGCGACACCACTGCTGTCGACCCTGATCGCAGGACATCAGGTCCAGCGGATCGTCGCTCCCGACCCGATGAGCGTCGTACTGACGGTGTACGGACCGAGCGGCAGCGACCCTGCGCCGAAGCGGCGACACATTCGGTTCTCATGCCGGCCCGGAAGTGCACGGGTCTCACAGCTGACTGCGCCACCGAGGAGTGGCACCGGGCAGGCGGCACCCAACGCGTTCACGCAGTATCTGCGAGCGCACGTCGACGGTGCGGGGATCGGCCGCATTCGCTTGAGAGACGATGACCGCCAACTTGCGGTGCAGCTCACGACAGCGGAAGCGGAGTACGAGCTGTTGCTGTCGATTCTCGGTCCGCGCAGCAATCTGTATCTGCTCGACGCTGCCGGAAAGATCGTGTCGTCGTTGCGGCCTCTCCAAGAGACCCGGCCCGAGTTGGAGTTGGGGGGCGCGTGGTCCTCCCCTGGATCGCGGCCGCCGACCGCGGGCTCGGACCGTTTCGAACGCGAGAGCGACGAGGGGTTGCTGGTCGCGTTCGAACGCAAATATGAAACCGTGGAGCAATCGGACGAAGCGGCAGTCCTGAAACGTCGCATCGCCAAGGCGCTCAACAAGGAAACGAAAGCGCTCGACCGAAAGCTCACGAAACTGGAATCGAGCCTCGCCGAAGCACAAGAGGCAAACCGGTTGGCCCGGGACGGCGAGCTGCTCAAGACGGCTCTTCCGCAGATCAAGCGCGGTGACACCCAGGTGACCGTGCCGGATTTCGAAACCGGCGAGCCCGTCTCGATCGAACTCGATCCCAAGCTCAACCCTGCCGAGAACCTGAATCGTCTGTTCAAGCGGTACCACAAGGCGGTTCGAGCCGTGACGAAAGCCGGCGCACGCCAACAGGAGGTTGCAACCGCACGCGCCGAGATCGAACAGTGGAATCAGCGATTTACACAACTCGCCGGCGGCGATGAAGCAGCGCACGACGGCGCGTCCAACGAGGCTTCCGGCACGGACGGATCCATCGCTGAACTCGAGGCATTCGCCAGTCAGGCACCGATCCAGAAGCTTCTCGCCAAGTACGCACCGGCCGCTGCTGCCGAGCGTGCAGCACCGGGGCGCCCAATCGAGCACAAGCTCGGCAAACAGATCGTCCCGGGCCGGCTCATGCCGCGGCGCTATCGCACCGCTGGCGGATTGGAGATCTGGGTAGGACGCAGCGCAGCCGGCAACGACCACCTGTCCATCCGGTTGGCGCGAGGCAAAGACCTGTTCTTTCACCTCGATGGTGCGCCGGGTAGCCACGTCATCCTGCGAACCAACGGTAAAATCGACCCGTCGGGCGACGCCGTGCTGGATGCGTGCGAACTAGCGGTTCATTTTTCCAAACAGAAGAACGCGAGCCGAGCGGACGTCCACGCGGTCCCGATCGCCAACGTACGCAAACCCAAGGGGGCCAAGCCGGGCCTGGTCATGGTTCACGGCGGAAAGACCATTCATCTGCGACGCGTCCCACAGCGCCTGAAGAAGATTCTCGAATCGGTGATCGACCCGAGCGAGTCGCAGTCGTAGTCCGGATCCCCGCCGTCGCGCGACCCCTGTTGGGTCGGGCTGCTAGACAGGCTCGTTCAACACGCAGCGCACACCGTCGGGGTGACCGATCAGTGCCGCGCAGCGGTTGCAGTGATTGCAGTGGTTGACGTATTCCGGGTTTGCCTTCGCGTGGTTCACGAAGCCGGGGTCCTTCCACAGCGCGCGCCCCATCTGGATGAACTCGAACTCGTCCATTGCCGTCTCGATGCTCTCGAGGGTGCTCACACCACCGATGTAGACGACTTTGGCGCGCCGGATGCGATCGCGAATTCGTCTCGCGCCATCGAGAAAGTAGAGCTCCTCGTAGGGATAGTCCTTGAACATCGAGGGCCCCATCATGCGCAGGCCGATTCGCATCAGCAGGCTTTTCTCCTGCTCGATCAGGCTGGGCTGAATGCTGTCGCCGCGAAACAACAGCATCGGGTTCATGCTGCTGGTGCCGCCACTCGGAATCAGCGCGTCGATTCCGCCTTCATCGAGAAGTGCGGCGACTTCAATCGCTTCGTCTTGTTGGAGGCCGCCTTTCGCGCCGTCCGTCAGCCCCATCTTGCCGAGGATCGCGAATTCGTCCCCCACCGCCTCTCGCACGGCTTCCAGCACGCGCAAGGGCAGCCGCATCCGGTTGATCAGCGTTCCGCCATATCGGTCGCTGCGTTTGTTCGTTTTGGGACTGATGAACTGGCTCAACCCGTAGCCGTGCCCGAAGTGGATCTCGACGGCGTCGAAACCCACCGACTTCATGAAGCGCGCGGCCTGTCGGAACAACTCCACCAGACGATCGATATCGCCCTCGTTCATCGCTCCGGCAAATGGAATGCCCGCCGGGATGCCGCCGAGGTTGAGCATGCGCGATGGTCCGAGCGGGCGCTTGCCCTGGAAATCCGTGTTCTGTGTGAAGTTTCCGCAATGACCCATCTGTCCGGAGAGCTTCGAGCCCGCCCCGTGAACTTCCTGCGCGAGACGTTCGAGCTGAGGTCGGATGCCTTCATGCATGTACATCATTTCCCGCTTGACCCGGCCATCGGCTTCCACCGCGCAGTAGGCCAGGGTCGTCATCGCTACGCCGCCTTCACAGACGCCGCGGTGATGAGCGAAGAGACGTTCGCTGGGGACACCGTCAGGGCACATGCCTTCGAAGGTCGCGGCCTTGATGACGCGATTTCGGAGTTCGAGCCCGTTGATGGTTCCGGCGGAGAAACACTTATCGAGCGATGCAGACATCGACGAGAACTCTACGGTTCGAGGAGTACTTTCAGTTGACCCGGATCGCCGGCTCTTTCGAGTGCGTCGCTCGCATCGTTGAGCGAGCAGCGATGCGAGATCAGCGAGCGGACGTCGATGCTGCCGGTCTCGAGCGCGCGAATCGCGGGTGGGAACGGGCCGCAACGCGAGCCGACCACGCGAATTTCATCCACGACCAGTTGTGACAGGTCGACGCTGGTCTTGGTGGCCGTCGTGCTCTTGAGCACGACCGTGCCACGCGGTCGAGTGGCGGCGACCGCGCGTTGCAGGCCCTCGGCGGATCCCGTCGCGTCCACCACCAGCGACGCCGACCCCGGGGTCCAATTCGAATCCTCGATCGTTTCGATATCTCGACGCGCCAGGATTTCCAGATTCTCCGGGTGATGCCCCACCACGAGGACTTGCGCGCCTGCTTGTCGCAGCACCTGCGCGACGAGCAAGCCGAGCTTGCCGTCGCCGAGTACCACGCAATCCTGGTTCGGCATGACGTGAACCTGCTCGAGAACTTCGAACGCGGCGGCCAGCGGTTCCGCGAACACGGCCGAGTCGTCATCGACACTTTCTGGGACTGTGTGAAGGTTGGCGATCGGAACGTTGACGTACTCTGCGAAACTTCCGTCGGCTTCCAGGATGCCCATCACGCGTCGCGATGGGCAGTGGCGTTGCAGCCCCTCGTGGCAGATCGGACAGCTCTGGCACGCGAAGTTGATCTCGCCGACGACCCGTTGTCCGAGCCACTCCGGGGGGCCATCTTCCACGACACCGACGAACTCATGGCCGAGCGTGCCACGAAACGCCATGTATCCCTTGACCAGCTCCAGGTCGGTATTGCAGACGCCGGCGAGCGTGACGCGTACGAGTGCCGAGTCGGGAGCGAGGTCGGGCTTGGCAACGTCGCTGACTTTCGCAATGGATCCATCGAACGTAAGGGCACGCATTGCGACTAGCGTGGCAGTCGATTGACGGCTTTGCAAGCGCCGAGGTGCAACTGCGGTCGGTCAGCGCGTGCGACGGTGGGGTAGCGAGTGAGTTCGGGCGACGTATATTGCTTCTTTGGAGGAAACTGCGTGGTCAAGGCGCCCAAGTTCTGCCCGGAATGTCGGGATGAGTACCTTCACTCGGCGACGGTCTGTGCCGACTGTGATGTGCCGTTGGTCTTCGAAAGCGAGCTGGGCGGCGAGGATGCCGCCGATCAGCTTCCACCGATCTCCGAGCTCGTATGCATTCGGGCGTCTTCGGTGGGGTGGGCGACCGCGCTATCCGAGAAGCTCGCAGAGGCGGGAATTTCTCATCGGATTCAAGCGGCCGGCGAAGACGACGGCGAGGGCGACCGCCAGCGGCCCGGCCAGAATCTTCCGTATGGTGTTTTCGTATTGGAAGAAGATGTCGAAGCGGCTACCGAGATCGATCTCGAACACACCAATTCGGAGATTCCGGATATCCCGGAAGGCTACGGCACATCGTTCTCCGAAGGTTCGGACGACACGTGCCCAGCCTGCGGCGATCCGGTCGATCCGATGATGGACGAGTGTCCCGGATGCGGGCTGGCCCTGCTGACGGCCGAATAGCCCGAGCCGCTACCACATGCAGTAGCCGCGGCTCGAATCTGGGATCGCGCGCAGCATCAGGAATTTTCGAGCGAACCAGGGGAGACTCGAGAGTTCCGGATCGGCCTCGGCGTTTTCCAGCCGATGAATGATGCCGTTCCGCTCGTAGACGAGTTGCACGTCGGTGCGCCCGGCCTTCGCGAGATCGGTGATGCGTC
Source organism: Deltaproteobacteria bacterium (assembly GCA_029261905.1). Lineage (GTDB taxonomy): Bacteria > Myxococcota_A > UBA9160 > UBA9160 > SMWR01 > JAJDAM01. Next base: position 9,547 of record JAJDAM010000689.1, on the reverse strand, counting down.
GCCTCAACGCGAGGTAGGGGAGCCGCCACTGAGGGGCCGGTTGCGTTCTTTCCATCTTGGGTCGGTCGACGACGTAGGTCGAAAAATAGTTGAACGTCTTCCAGGACGGTCCAACCAGCTTCGCCAACACCGGGTCGTTGGACTCATGAATCATGACCAGGTCGCCCAGGTGGTTCCAGCGCTGCCAGGAGCCGGGGATGATCAGGTGGTTCGATTGGCCACTGCGGGTGTGCAGGTTGCTGAACATCGCGAATGCTTGTGTGTTCTTCAGTCCGAGATGAGGGGTCAGGCCGTTTGCGAATACCAGCAGCGGCATGATGGCGAGACTGATGTATCGAAACCCGAGCCCGGGGCGCCGGCCGGTATTCCAGGGCCTCGCAGTCCAGGCACCGATCGCGAACAGACCCATGACAGCCGCTCCGTACACGAACCACAGTGTCAACAGCAGCCGGCCGGGGATCCACGGTGGGCTACTCCATCCAGAACTCGCCTGCGAAAAGAAGACTGCGACGACGACTGCCGCCACGCCAACGCCGATGACAACGACGCCGAAGCCGGTATCGATCGAGCGCAGCGCCCGCCGGCCCGTCGTCGCGACGCTCGACGAGGTGCGACGGAACAGGGCGCTCAGGTTCGAGTAGAAGCTCCCGGGCAGGAACAGCGAGAGCATCGCGAATAACATCGCGGAGAACCCTGTGTAGTTCGCGCCCAATGTAAAGTGAAAGCCGACGGCGAGTGCGACGCCAAAATATCGCGTGCTGCGCAGCAACAGGAGCAGCGGAATTCCGGCTTCGACCAGCAGTGTCCCATGCACACCGAATGTCCTGAGCAGCTGGCTCTCGGTCATGAAATCCAACACCCGACGGAGGTTCCAGAGTTGAGCGGGACCACAACTCAGATCCATCATCATGAAATCAGAGTTCAGTTTTTGGAACACGGCCCAGAAGTACAGAGCGATCAGTTCCCAGCGCAGCGCCGGTGCGAACGTCTCGTAGAGTTCGCCGGGAGCGACCCGCCAGCTTCGGTGTGCTGCCATGAGCCTCGCGGCGGCCAGGATTACCGTCGCCGAGGCGACCAGCACCAGGATCCCGTGATTCGGCCCTTTCGGTAGTTTTGCGATGATGATCGCGACCAGTGCTCCGCACACGAGCATGAGCCGAACCGTGCTGGCGGGTCGAGCGATCGTCCAGACAGCGGCCATGCGCCCGAACACGATCAGCAGCAGCATCGCCAACGTACCCGTGCGCTGGATTGCGCCCGCATACTCGAACAGCAGGGCCGTTGCCCACAGCACCGCGAACGCGCAATACGCGAGCCGCGCGTCCGGATCTTTCGGCGTGTTAGGTTCTACGGTCGACATCGCGAACGAGGATAGCGCGGAGCAACGCGCAACGGCCGCCTTGGTCGGGCTGTTCTGCGTGGATGACCGCTACTCGCGGGCTACGGCGCAGTCCGTCCCGGGCACAAGAGCAGCTTTCCGATGTGCCCGCCATCGAATAGCGTCCGTAGCGCGACGGGGAACTTCTCGACCCCGTATTCGACGTGTTCGCGCAGTGCGAGCTTGCCCTGTTCGAGCCAGCGGGTGAGCTGCTCTTCGGCTTCGGCGAACAGCGGAGCGAAATGCGTGACCGCAAACCCCTCCATGCGCGCATGGCGCTCGGCAAGTCGTAGGTAGAGGCTCGGGCCGCGAACGGCATCCATGTTGTCGTATTGCGAAATGGCACCACAAATCACGACGCGGGCGCGCTCCCGAATCTGATCGAGCAGCACGTCGAGCATCTCACCGCCCACATTGTCGAAGTACACATCGACCCCGTCGGGGGCGAGTTCGCGCAGGCGTGCAGCCACGTCTTCGTTCTTGTAATCGATGCACGCCGCGAACCCGAGCTCGCCCACCACGTAGTCCACCTTGTCAGCGCCACCCGCAATCCCGATGGCGCGGCCGCCCTCGATCTGCGCGATCTGTCCCGCCAACGAACCCACCGCGCCGGCCGCTCCGGAAACCACGACGGTATCCCCGGGAGCCACGGCGCCGACTTCGCGCACTCCGAAGTACGAAGTCATGCCCGACGTCAGCCCGATCGCTCCGAGATAGGCGGTGAGTGGAGCGCGCTTCTCGTCGACCTTCTTCAATATGCCACCGGGAAGACGTGCAATCGTCTGAATCCCCAGCGGTCCGAATACCCCATCCCCGGGTTCGAGCCCGGGTGCCCGGCTCTCGATGATGCGCCCCACTCCGAGCGCCGTCACCGTCGAGCCAATCGGCACCGGCGTGTGATAACTCTCCGAATTGAGAGAGGTGCGGATGAACGGATCGATCGAGAGGTGATCGACCTCGATCAGCACCTCGCCCGCGCCGAGTTCCGTAACGGGTTGTTTGTCCAACGCGAAACACGATGCGTCCGGCGGACCTTCGGGGCGCTTGGTGAGCACCATCCTTTCGTTCGTCAGGGATCGACTGTTCGCTGTCACGACTACATTCCACCGGTGACGCTGAGGATGTGTCCGGTCACCCAGCTCGACGCCGGCGCGACGAGGTAGAGCGCGGCGGCGCCCAGATCCTCCGGTGTGCCGAGCCGCTTCATCGGCAACCGCAGTCCCTTCTCCAGGTTGGGAAGATCATCATCTCCAAGGCCCAATGCCTCCATCATGATCTCGGTCGGGACGGCACCGGGCATGATCGCGTTGACACGAATTCGCGGTCCGAGTTCGCGCGCGAAGGTTTCGGTCAGCGAATTGACGCCCGCCTTCGCCGCGGCGTAGTGACCGCTGCCGGGCATCGGCATCGTTGCCGCGCGCGAAGAAATATTGACCACACGACCTCCATCCCGCATATGTCGCGATGCGATCGACGTGCAGACCCAGACGGACGTGAGGTTGAGATTGAGCGATGCGTCCCAATCTGCGCGCTCGAGTTTCGCAAGCGGCGCCTGCAACGGAGATCCGCCCGCGTTGTTGATCCAGATGTCGAGGCCGCCGAATTCGTCGATGGCTGCCTTCGCCAGTGCTTCGACTGCGGCCTCATCGGTCACATCGGTTTGAACGGCGATCGCGCGGCCGCCATCGCTCCGGATATCGGCGGCGACGCGCTCGATATCGTCGGTTCGGCGCGCCGCTACGACGACGGCAGCGCCCGCAGCTGCGAGGGTCTTGGCGATTCCTTCGCCGATCCCGCGCCCGCCACCGGTGACGACGGCCACGTCTTTCGACAGGTCGAAAAGAGAGTCGATCATTGCTGCCTCCATGGGTTCAGGCGGCGAACTCTACTCCATCGGGTGGTTCGTGGTCCGGAGCTGATTGCGCCGGATCTGTATCTGATTTCGGTAGGCTCCGTAGGCGGCCCAGCGGCCGACCCCCACCCCGTTCGGTCGAGAACTGCAAAATGAAGGTGTATACGACGGCGCCGATGGAAGACCCGCGCGATGCGCGAGAAACCTTCTCGCATCTCGAGAGCGTGGGATACGACGGTGCGTTCAGCTTCGAGGCGAAGCTCGACCCGTTCCTGCCGCTGGTCCTGGCGTCCGAATCCACCACCCATCTGCGTCTCGGAACCGCGATTGCCATCGCGTTTGCCCGAAACCCGATGAACCTCGCGAACCTCGCGCACGGACTGCAGACGATCAGTGGCGGGCGTTTCATCCTCGGGCTCGGTTCCCAGGTGCGTCCCCACATCCTGCACCGCTACAGCATGCCATGGTCGAAACCCGCGGCGCGCATGCGCGAAATCGTCCAGGCGATCCAGGCGATCTTCGACTGCTGGGAAGGAAACAGCGAACTCGACTTCGAGGGCGAGTTCTATCGCCATACACTGATGATCCCGGCGTTTGATCCAGGTCCCAACCCGTTCGGTCCGCCCCCGGTGTTCACCGGTGGTTTCGGGCCGCTGATGACCGAAGTCGCCGGCGAGGTCGCCGACGGTTTCTTCGCCCACCCGTTCAACAGCCGGAAGTCGTTGCTCGAAAACACCATGCCCGCGCTCGAGCGTGGACTGGCCCTTTCAGGCCGCAGCCGAGCCGATCTCGAAATCATCTGTGCCACGCTCACCGTCACGGCCGACGACGAGGACGAGTTCGACCGGGTCAAGCTGGCCGCCAAAAAACAACTGGCCTTCTACGGTTCTACGCCCGCATACCTGCCGACACTCGCGTGTCACGGCTGGGACGCATTGCACGCTGAACTGAACCGCCTGTCCAAACAAGGCCGCTGGGACGACATGACTGATCTCATCGACGACGAAGTGCTGGAAACGCTGGCAGTCGTCGGCCCGCGCAACGAAATCGCCACCCGCCTGACCGAGCGCCTCGCCGGAATCGCCGACGGCGTCAGCCTGACCCACAACCGCGCCCCCGACCCAACCCAATGGTCCGACATCGTCACCGCCCTCGCCGCCCACGCCGCCCCCGCCGCCCCCGCAAAATAGGCAAACCACCAATCCGTCTATCACCAGATCGGTCTCCAGAACCCACCCCGCAAGGCTGGGGACGGGGGGCGCGGCGCACGGAATGGGCCTACTGAGTACGACGCGCCCCCCGTCCCCAGCCGTCGAGAACCCCCTCGAATTCAACCCCGATCTAGTCAACCCCAGTTTGTTCTATTTCTTTCTCTCTCCATAATCCCCCCAAGGCCGATCCCGCTCGCTGATCACTTCGCGAAACCCTTTCTCCGAAAAAGATTCCGCCCACCGATAGGCCTCTTCGGTATGCCGGGTGATTCCATCGAACAACGTGCCAAGGAGTTGTGTCGTCCGCAGTCCCATGTTCTCGAACGCCTGATTGATCAACAGCTTGTTCAGCGCGAGTTGATTACCGGGGATGTTCGCGAATCGCTGAGCGTGTTCTTCGACCCGCGCCGCGATCTCCGCTGCGGGGTAGACCTTCGACACCAAACCGATTCGAAACGCGGTCTGTGCGTCGATGGCCTCGCCCGTCAGCAGGAACTGCTTGGCATGCTCGAGGCTCAGCCGATAGACCCAGATCATCGTGGTGGGCGTCCCGAAAATCCGAGAAGGTGCGTACCCGATGAACGCATCGTCGGCCATGAAGAGCTGATCGCAACACAGCACCAGATCCGTTGCGCCGCCCACCGCCCAGCCGTGAATCTGTCCGATCACCGGTTTGGGGCAGTGCCAGATCTTCATGAAGCGTTCGACGTTCTTGCCCATGAACTGCATGTCGCGGACCGGGTCCCAGGCACCGGCTCGCGGTGGCGCCGACGGCGCATCGTACGGGTTCGTCCAGCCCCCATCTTCGCCGGCCACGAGGTCGTAACCGGCGGTAAGTACGCGTCCTTCACCGCGCAAGACGATCGAACGGACCGGTCGCGACGCCGTCGCAGTGTCGATTGCGTCTGCCACACCCTGGACCACGGCTTCTGTGAGTGTGTTCAGTTTCTCTGGACGGTTGATCGTGATGATCGCGATCGCGTCGCGCTCTTCGTAGCGTACGGATGAGTCGGTCATTCAATCCTCGAAACAATGGGTTCCCGTACTCTATTTCTTTTGGTGGGAGCTGTCGTATGGAGCGCTTCGACGGGTGCGGTCGAGGTCGGGGTCACTTGAGACGCGCGCCCGAAACGCGCAAGCTCTGCCGGGATGAGTGAACTGGGGTATCGGGGGCGCGCAGGTTGGTTTCGTGCGGCCGGTGTCGTTCTTGTCGTCTCGCTCGCAGCGGGGTTCGGCCCCGCATCCGCTTCGGCCGAAGCGCAAACGATTCCCGACCGTGGAGCGATCGGATCGGCGGCAGAAGTCGCGCTACCCGACGTGCACGAGTCGACGGGCTCAGCGGATCCCCAGTCAAGGCCGGCCCTGATCGACCGGCGAGCGCGACGTCTGAACAAGCGCTTCGAAACCGAGCTCGCGAAGTCGCGTGCCGATTCGGTTCGAGACATTCAACGCCAGCAGGGACTGGTCTTGTGGCAGTTCGCGTTGGTTCTCGCCGGTCTCGCGCTGGTCGTATGGCAGAACCGCACACCCGCGATGGGCCGACGCGCCCGCCGGGCAAAACGTGTGGCCTGGGCCCTGCTGGCGCTGGTCTCGATAGCGTCGTTCTATCGATTCTCGTGGAACGATCGCAATCCCTACAACATGCAAATCAAGGATGCGTACCACTACTACATCGGTGGCAAGTACTTCGCCGAAATCGGATACGGGCGCCTCTATGACTGCACCATTGCAGCGGCTGACGAACAGGGGCTCTGGTGGGTTGATCGACTCGATACGATTCGGGACTTGCAGACGATGTCTGCCCGACCCGCTGCTGAGATCACCCGTCGAGCGAGCGACGAGTGCCGGTCGCGCTTCTCCGCGCAGCGATGGAGCGAGTTCGTCTCGGATCTGGGATGGTTCTTCGACCGGATGAGCGGCCCGGTCTGGCGTTGGATGCTCAACGATCACGGGTTCAACCCCTCACCCATCTGGACACTGCTCGCCTCACCGCTGACGAGCGCGACTACGGTGGAAGACCTCCCGCTACTGGTGCAGGTGGACACGCTGCTGGTTCTCGCCGCACTGGCCTCCATCGGCTGGGCATTCGGCTTCGAAGCCATGTGCCTGGCCGCGGTCGTTTGGGGAACAGGATTCATGTGGCGCTACTCTTGGGTGGGTGACGCGTTCTTGCGCCAGATCTGGTTTTCGTCGGCCATCATCGGTGTCTGTTGTCTGCGACGGGGACACGCGTTTGTGGCTGGCGGATTGTTGGCTGTTTCGGCGGGGGTACGACTCTTTCCCGCTGTATTCATCGGCGGCTACGCGTTGTTCGCGATCCGGCGCTACTGGGAGACACGGGTCTGGTCGACGGAGGATCGTCGATTCGCTGCGGGCGCCTCGATCGCTGCCGTGTTGCTCGTCGCAGCGAGCCTGGCGATGTCGGGTCGCGGCGTCGAGGACTACCTGCGCTTTGCGCACAACACGACGGTTCTTCGAGCGGTGATCATCAAGAACTTCGCCGGTTTCGAAGCGTTGCTCTGGCGGATCGACGGGACCACCAGTCTCTATTGGCGCAACGAGATCGGTCCCGGATGGATCAGCCTCGGTCTATCGAAGGCCATCCGCTTGGGAGTCGCTGCGGGCTGCATTTTGTGGTTCGGCGCAGTCGTTCGTCGCGTCGAGTCGTGGGAGGCAGCGGCTCTCGGCTTCGCTCTCATTCCACTGTTGACCTCACCGCCCGGCTATTATTTCCACTTCGTGGTGTTGGCTGTCCCGCTCAGTGTGCACAGACCTTGGGTCGCCGTCTGGCTATTGCTGGCGTGTGCGGCGTGGCAAGTGAACGGGTTCCATTGGCGAGATCTCGGGGAGACCTTCACCGTCGCGTCGGTCATCGCTGTGTCGTTGTGTTGCGCAGTGCTGATCTCGATGCGTAGACCCGTGCAGGCGAGCTGATGTATTCGCTTTCGAACGAAACCCGGGGGCCGGAGCGGGCCGCGGCGCTGAGCGTCCTGGCGCTGAGCGCCGTGATCTTCGTGTTGGTACGCCTGCCTTTCGTATCGCTGCCACTCGAGCGCGATGAGGGAGAGTACGCGTACATCGCTCAACAGATGCTGCACGGGAGCGTTCCCTACCTCGATGCATTCGACCAGAAGCCACCCGGGGTGTTTGCCGCGTACGCGATCGTCTTCGCAGTCTTCGGCGAGTCGATCGAAGCCATTCATATCTTTCTGTATTTCTGGACCGCCGCGGCAGCGCTGTTGTTGTTTCTCGTCGTTCGTCGCCTGACGAACGAGCTGGCTGCGGCATTCGCAGTGCTGGCCTTCGCCGTATCGAGCGCTGATCCAATCCTGCTCGGTACGGCGGCGAATACCGAGCACTTCATGTTGCTCCCGATGCTCGCATCGATGTGGTTCCTGATGCGCGCGATCGAACGGGACACCGCAGTTGGGTGGTTGACGACAGGGGCACTGGCAGCGGCCGCGTGTTGGTTCAAGCAGGTCGCGATTGCCAATGCGCTGTTCATCGCAATCTGGGCAGCCATCGCGATGTGGCGAGAAAAGCGCTCTTTGATCGCGGTACTGCGACCACTGGCCGGATTGCTCGCTGGCGCGGTGATGGTTTCGATCCCGGTACTCGCGATTTTCGCGTGGGCCGGGGCATGGGAACCCTTTCTCGATTCCGTGTTCCTCCACAATCTCGCCTATGCACAGGAGGTTCCACTCGCGCGCGCACTGGCGACGCTGATCGCGGCTCTGTCGCGTCAACTGCCCAGCCAGGCCGCACTGTGGTCATTGGCGGTTCTGTCGGTACTGTTTTTCCGCCAGGTCGGGGGGAAGACGTGGGCACTGTTGTGGGGCTGGCAGCTGGCGAGTTTCGTGGGCGTGTCATTCGGGTTCTACTTTCGCCCGCACTATTTCCTGCAACAGGTGCCATCTTTGTGTGCCCTCGCCGGAGTCACGACCGGCAGCGCGGCGGCGTGGGTCATGACGAAGCGTTCGAAACCACTCGGCTGGATCGTCGTGGGTCTGTTGTGCGCAGTCATCCTGCTACCGATGATTCACGCCAATCGGCGGGCGCTGTTCGCAGAAGATCTGGGGATGCGGTCCCGCAGCATCTACGGCAACAACCCGTTCCCCGAGTCGATCGAAATCGCCAAATACATCGAGCGAACCAGTCGACCCGACGAGACGATCTATATCGTCGGGTCCGAACCGCAGATCTTCTTCTACGCGAACAGGCGAAGCGCGACTCGCTACATCTTCTTCTACCCACTGACGGGGGGTTCACCCGCAGCGTCGGAGCGCCAGCGAGCGACGAGTCGCGAGGCGGAATCGAACCAGCCCCGCTACGTCATCTGGATGAACATCGCGCCATCGCTGCTGCTCCATCCCGATACCAACCGCCATGTGTTCGAAGCTGCATCACGGATGACCGAGAACGGATATGGGTTGGAGTTCGCCGCGTTTCCGCGTGGAGCACGCGAGCGATACGAGTTCGTGTATGGAGCCCGAGCCGAACGGGAATTGGCTCGGGTGCGCACGGAGGCGAACGAGTCGGGTTGGATTGCGGTCTACCGGCGCCTGGGTGCGGGTTGAGTCGCGCGCCTCGCGCAGGCAATCGAGCTCTGTCAGCGGGACTCGCTCTTGATCGGGCCGATCAGGGGTTGGGATCGACGAAAGCGCGATTGGCCCGATAGAGAGCGAGTCGAGCCTCTATCGCCCGCGCGAACTCGATATCTCCCGACAGGCGCGCCAGTGAGATCGCGGCGGCCGCATTCTGTTGGGCCAAATCGAAGTGGCCGGCAGCAGCCTGCGCCGCGGCGATCGTGTCGAGGAAAGTGGGATTCGACTCGCTGAGATTCTTGGAGATCTCGAGGGCGCGCGCGGTGTCGCGCACCCGAGGGTCGGGGTGGGTGGCAAGCAGCCACGCGAGATTGTTGGCTGGCGCGCGCCAACCCGGCCGCAAGCGGAGCGCCGATTCATAGTGGAGAACCGCAGCGCCTGGCCGGCCGAGCTTCGAGTGGGTTTCGCCGAGGCTCGCATGCACTTCGGGCGTTTCCAAGGCGAGTTCGAGCGCGCGCTCGAGGTGAGCATGAGCCTCGCTGTGGCGCTGCTGACGAACCAA
>JAJDAM010000688.1 GCA_029261905.1 Deltaproteobacteria bacterium | reverse complement strand
GTCGAGTTCGACGGCAACGACTCGGAGGTGATGTTCTTCGATGCCGACACCTCGACAGAGCCGATCCAGGTCACCGACAACGACTTCGACGATTCCGAATGCAACGACCATTTCGTAGCGATCTCCGAGATGGGGCTCGCCTGGGTGGCGGGTGACGGGGGAGGTGATCTGGAAATTTTCTTCTGGCCCTTCTTCGGCGATCCGATTCAACTGACCGACAACGACTTCAATGATGTGAATCCGAGGATTTCCGGAACCAACGTTGCTTGGCAAGGAAGGCCAAATTCGAGAAACGAGATCTTTTTTTGCGACGCGAGCCAGCCCATCGATTTCAACAGGGAGCCGATTACCAAAGACACCTTGGGCGGCGAGGGCCCGGACGTCTCGGGGTCTACCGTTGTCTGGCGGGGACGAGATGACGAGGCACCCGGCAACGAATTGGAGATCTTCGCCTGGAACGCTGTTGACGGCGTCGTAGACAAACTCACTGACAACGACCTCTTCTCATCGTTTCCACGGATTTCAGGAACCAATGCGACGTGGTCGGCTCAAGACACTCAAACGGGATTCAGATCGCTGTTTTTCTGGGACGGTACGAACGACCCGTTCGAGATTGTGGGAGACGCGTTCCGGCCAAACGAGCCTGCGATCTCAGGTTCGCGGGTTGTCTTCGAAGGCCAGCAAGTCGGTGACTCGGACTCGGAGGTCTACCTCTGGGACGGAGCAGGTCCAGTCGTTGCCCTGACGACGAACGCGGACGAGGATTCCCTGCCGGACATCTCCGGCTCGAACATTGTGTGGGAGTCGAGCGGCGCGCCGTTCTTTTCCGATGGATCCCAGACCGTCAAGTTGACTAGCGATTTCGCAGATGACTCGGGTTTCAATCCTCAAGTCTCCGGATCGAACGTAGTGTGGTCGGACGTCAACGAGGTGTTTCTCGCAACGTTGCAGCCCGTCGTGCGTGAGCGCTTCGTTGAGCTTGCCGTCGGGTTCTATATGGGCGAGTTCGCGACGCCTGGTCGCCCCGGCAGTACTCATGCCGAAGTAGCAGCGCGCTATGCGGGCGCGGCTCTTCCAGCGGGCATCGATCCCAACCAGAGTACTCCACAGGAATTTCTGGTGTCGGTTCTGGCCGACTCGCTAGTGGCAGGGAATACGGAGGGTTTCGGTGATGAACACGCCCCGTTCGATGCGCTTGCGGCGTTCCTCCGTGCGCAAACCTTGCTCGGGCAAGAGGCACTGCTGGCGGCAAACCAGGCCAGCCAGGTTCCCGCTGGCGCGGGTGCCGATGACGAATTCGCATTCGCCGCGATTCCAGAGAGTCTGTTGCAGGCGGCTGACGACGCGCGGGGCGAGCTGCGCGAAGCGCTCCGATTCTTGACCTTCGCAGACCTATTGCTCGAGCGCGACAGAGCGCGCGGCCTGCTCGATGTCGACAGTGGCGAGCGGTCGGGGATTCGCGATTTTTCGCGTCTACTGGAAGTGATTCACGAGCTGGCCACGGTTCGCTTCGAGGACCATGCATCGGTGGTGGGCTTCACCGGCGTGGGAAGCCCACAGTTCGAGGCGGCACGGATTTTGGCACGCGATACCACGCAGGAGATCGACCTGGCCGTGGCGAGTCTCGTGCAAGTCGTCGCCAGCGCACAACCCGCCGTGCCTGGAACGCCGCTGGTGGATCTGGGACTCGAAGCTGTCAGCGCCCGAAGCGCGGCCCTGTCGGCATCCGTCGACCGGCTCCGCGCGCAGGCCGTGGACTCGGTGGGCTCGGTCGGGGCTTGGGATGGCGAGGTGATGACTCGAGCCAATTTTGTTCCCAATCCGAGCCGGGACATCGGCAGCTACAACGACGACGCTCAAACAGCGGTGGCTATGGCGAAGGAAAGCTGGCTCGACGCGCGGGGACTCGATCGGCAGTACGACGTGGATCAGACACAACTCGCTTCCGAGAACGAACGACTGCAGATTCAGTTCCTCGACCGCATGGGGTTCCTGACAGGGCTCAATCCTCGCGATCCGCAGTTCGAGGGGGCAGACGGTACGCCTTTGAGCGACGACGTTGCGATCGACCGCTTCTTGTTGGCCGGCGTCGACTCCAACGAGGGTGGAGAGTTCGCGACTCGACTCAGCCAGGTGGAGGATGCACGCCTCCGATTGCGGGCTGCCGTCGAAACCGTGAAGAACGTCCCTCGTCGGATCGCGATCGAGGAGAAGCGCTGCGAGGAAATCATCAACATCGCCCAGGACCAGGAACTCGCAGACGATCTTCGGGCGCTGGACCTTGCCCGGGGCCGGGCCAACGCCACATCGTACGCCCTCGATTTCGACCCGACCGAACCTCGGCTCGTCTGTGAGTCGAGTGGCTTCTTTATTTTCGCGGAGTCAAACTGCCGATTCGCCGATTCGCTCATCACACGCATCGAGGGCGGAGACGAACTCGAGAACATTCGCGAATTCAAGTTCGAGAGCGTGAGTTTTAATCCGGGCTACATCGATACGGCGAGGATCAATGCAGAGGAGCGTGCGCTAGAGGTTCTTCAGCAGGTAGAAATCGAGAGCACCAACTGCGGTGCGACGGTAAAGAATCTCCTGCTCGAACAGGAGGTGGCCAGACTG
>JAJDAM010000687.1 GCA_029261905.1 Deltaproteobacteria bacterium | reverse complement strand
AAGAGCATTCTCATGACTCTCGACAGCGCGCGTTCGTATTCCGAGAGCGAGATCAACGAGGCGCTTCAACGCTGGAATCGCGACGTCGCGCCCGCGATCGAATCCGACCACGTGACCATCCGTCGCACCCTGGTCGACTACGGTTGCCTCGAGCGATCGGCCGATGGCGGCTCGTATCGCGTCGGATTCCCACCTGCGTCCGTGGCGTTCGACCTCGAGGTCGAGGACATCGACCTGAAGGCCACCGTGGCGGCCTACCTCGACCACGCCCGTCGCGAATCGGAGAGTCGCAAGCGCTAGCGATCGGTTGAGCGCAAATCGAGTACTGTGGACGCGAGTCCGATTCATCCAAGCCCGATTCATCCAAGCCCAAAGCCGACGTACAGACCGGGATCCCGTTGGGAACCGGCCTCTCGATTTGGGCTTTTCACCTGGATCGCAGCGTTGACTTCGCGCCCGACAGCGACTCCCATTCAGCTCTGCTTCGGATCATCGCTAGAATCAGCATTCCAAAGAGTGTCAGTTCCGCTGGATTCGGCTCCGGAATAGTGCTCACGAATACCTGGGCCACCCGGTTCCACCAGTTTGTGACAGATGCGTGCGATCATCGACCAGGTCCGACAGCTCGAAGAAGAACCGCAGATCAGGACAGTGGAGTCCCGAGAAGCCCGCCTGCCAGGCGCCGAAAGGGCACGCAGGGGCAGCCAGCGTTTGGCGGTGGCTCGCCGCCGGATGGTGTCAACGTCCGTTACACGTCGACCTGATCACCGTGGCTCGACCAGGTGGAGATCTGCTTCAACATCGTCACGCAGTCCGCAATCCCCTCAGCGCACGCCTGATCACTCGCGCCGCCCGTGTTTGAACGGACATCACGAAACCTCCCCGCGCTTTGGCAGGAATTCAGCTGCGCAGTAGACTGTGATCTTCTCACCGTTCGGCGCGAAATCGAGGGATCGGATCTATGTGGACACGTTGGATCATCGCCGCAATTGCAGTTGGGTGCCTTGCGGTCGGCCTGTCGGCGTTTGGCCAGACGGCGGCCGCGAAAGAGCCGGTCGAGATCGCCGATCTGTTCAAGACCCACCCAAAGAATCGATTCGCCTTGTGGATCGACCTGATCAATAGGATTTCAAAAGACCGGAAGGTAACGATCGCGGAGATCGGCGTTTGGGAAGGTGCGTTTGCGGTTCGTGTGTTGAAAGAGTGTCCAAACGTCGAGAAGTACTACCTGGTGGATCCCTGGCGACACCTGGCCGACTGGCGGAAGCCCGGCAATGTGACCAATGAAAAATTCGATCGGATCTTCGAAGAGACGATGAAGAAGCTCGATTTCGCAAAGGATCGAATCGAGGTGCTGCGGGGCACTACACTGGAAGTCGTCGATCAAATTCGTGATGGCGAATTGGACCTGGTGTACATCGACGGAGATCACACGGCGCGAGGAATCGTCATCGACCTCATCAAGCTCTACCCAAAGGTCAAGGTCAATGGCGTGATCGGCGGCGACGACTACGTGAACGATATCTTCCACCACGGCCGGAAGCGCTACGACCCGACGATGGTGAAACCCGTCGTCAACGGGTTCGTGGCTGCACACAGTATCGAGTCGTTCTTCCACAACGCGAGTCAGTTCGCCTTCTTCAAGTAGCCCCGTCGGACCGATCGGAGAACCGCTCCGATCCGGACGTTCGCTGGCGCTCGAATCGCACGGCGTGAAACAGCGACGGCACGTCGTGGCGACAGACCGAAGAGACCGCCGTGATTCCGAGCTCGTCGATCGCCGCTACGAGCAGAAACAGGGCCGCCGCTCGAAAGGGCTCGACGATGTCGTAGATCAGCAGCATCGGCACCGCGATCCCCATCCCCACTGCGCTCAACTTCGCCGTGAACGTGTGGTAGCCAGGGACCTGTCGATACTTTGCGAAGGCCACGACCGACGGAATCAGCAGGCACACGAGCGCCAGGATCACGTAGGCGGCTTCGCGCGCCACCAAGTCCGTCCACAGCCAGTAGGCTCCCACCGGAAACACGGCCCAGATTGCGAAGTCCGCGTACTGGTCGAGTCGGGCACCGAATTCGCTTTCGAGCCCGAGGCGTCGCGCTGCGACCCCATCGAGCACGTCCGTCAGTAGCGCGACACCGAACAGCGCGAGGAATGCCGACGCCGACCCCCTCCACGCCAGTGCCAGGAGAGCCGGACCACTGAGCAGGCGAAGAGCGCTGAGCAGATTCGGCAGATTCCAGTGCGAGGAGTCGAGCAGCCTCTCACCCCCGTTCTCGGGAAGCAGCCCGTTGCCATCGGGCACGACCGGCCGCGAGGAACGCCTGGGTTTCGGCATCCGGGTCCTCCCGAATTCAGCCTACCAGAGCGCGGTCGATTCGACGCCCAGAGAGCATCGAACACGATTCCAACGCAGCGCTCGCCGGGTTTAGACTAGTTGCTGTTGATTGAGCGCAATTGTAGCGGAAATTGTTGCGGTCGATCGGGTGCCGCGCGTTCCTCCCGCTTCGCTGCAGGCC
>JAJDAM010000686.1 GCA_029261905.1 Deltaproteobacteria bacterium | reverse complement strand
ATGAATGCGTGCTCGAGCAACATGATCTCCTCGTCGGGCGCATGGGCATCCATGGGGTGAGCGGCGATCAGGTCTGGCGACGCCTCGAGCATCATCTCGACTTCGGCTTCTGCATCCGCAATGCGCGGGTCCGTCGCCAGCCCTTCACTGTCCGGAAACGGCGCGGGATTGCGCGACTCGTACCAGCACAGCGAGTACATACGCGGGTCGCTCGCGATCGTGCGGTGCAACAGCGTAGTGCCGGTGCGACCGAGGCCGACGATCGCGAACGGGCGATCGATCACCTCATCCAGGATTTCGGGATGGCGACGAATCTGGTCTTCCGTGCGCAGCCTGTTGACGAGCAGACCGACGATCCGCTCGAATTGTGTGACGCGACCGATTTCGTTCAGCCGCGCCTCGTCCTCTAGCGCTACGAGCAGCCGACGCATCGGCTCCATGAACGAGTCATCGCCGAAATCGCTGAGGCCCGTTCGACGGCGCGCTTCGTCGAGGACCGCGGCCGGCTCGAAACTCGATCCATCCTGCATCTGCTGACTTCCCCTTCCCGATACGGCCCGGGCCATTGGCATGTTTCGACGTCTACCCTCATCGAGATGGTAGCCCGATGCGTTGCCACGACCGGGATACGCCTCAGTACGGGCTTATCGAGAGCTTTTCTGCGAAATTCTCGATTCGAATTCACACAGGGGCAATACCGTGACCCGATGCAAGGATGGCGGAATCTCTCGCGTGTTGTTCCCGCTTGGTTCACGCTTTCGAACGAGGTGCTCGAAACCCTCGACGCGTACGCGAAGCTGATGTGACTCTGAACAGCAGAGAACCTCTCCTGGCGCTCGTGCTGGCTTCAGCCTGCACTGCTTGGATCATCGCTTGCGGTCCAGCCACGGGGCCGACTACCGAGGCGCGCGCTCGGCCACAGTTGACTGTGCTCATCTCGATCGACACGCTGCGGCCAGACCATCTCGGCGTGTATGGCTACACCCGACCGACCTCACCGAGGATCGACGCGTTCGCAGCGAATGCAGTCGTGTTCGAAAACGCGATCTCCAGCGCTCCCTGGACGCTGCCCGCGCACGCATCGCTCTTTTCCGGTCTGTATCCGGAGCGCCACCGACTGACGACATTCGAGCGACGGCTGCCGCTCGAAGTCGAGACGATCGCCGCACGGTTGGCGCGATCGGGCTTCGACACGCGCGCCGTCGTAAACACGCATCTGCTGACGAGTCGCTTTGGCCTCGAGCACGGCTTCGCCAAGCTGAAGTATGTCGAGGAAGCGCTGGTTCGCGTTTCGCCTTCTACGTGGGTAACGGATCAGGCGATGGCCTGGATCGCCGAGCCACGCGATCGCCCGATGTTCCTGTTCATCCACTACTACGATGTTCACAGCGACTACGCGGCGCTCCCCGAATACAGGGATCGCTTCGAGCGCCCGTACGACGGCGAGATCGACGGTTCGACACAGCATCTCAAGGAATTTCGACACGGCGTGCGATCGATCGGAGCCGAAGACGTCGATCACCTCATCGATCTGTATGACGCCGGGCTCCGGCAGACCGACGAAGAGGTCGAGCGGCTGTTTGCATTCTTGCGCGAACGTGGAGAGTTCGACACGAGCCTGATCGCACTGACCTCCGATCACGGCGAAGAATTTCTCGAACATGGATCGGTGCTGCATGGAGAGAACCAGCACGTCGAAGTGCTGAGGATCCCGCTGATCCTTCGCTATCCGCCGGCACTGCCTCCGTTGCGGGTCCAGAGCCCTGTTTCACTCGTCGATGTCGTACCGACGATCCTGCAACTCCTGGGTGAACCGCCGATAGACGGAATCGACGGCGTGGATCTGTCTCCGCTGTGGACGGATCCGAGCGCCGCGACGATCAGTGCATTCGACGAGCGCGCGATCTTCACCGGCGCGGACCACTCGCCGACCCAGCTAGACGACGAGGCCAAGATGTTCAACATCACACGGTCGATTCGGCAGGGCGATTTCAAGCTCATCTACGACACGACGACCGAAACGCGCGAACTCTACGACCTTCGCACCGATCCGGGTGAGCTGATGGACATTGCTCCCGTCAATACCGAGGTCGCTGATCGGCTCACGAAGGCGCTGCTGGCCAACGATCGGCGCTCGGTCTCCGAGGGAGCCCCGGTCGAACTCACCGACTCCGAGAAGGAACTCGTCGAGGCTCTCGGCTACGGGACCCGATGAGCGGGAGCCCGATCGGGAATTGTCAGGGTCCAACGCGATGAACGAACGAGATCAAAAGAAGGAGACCCGCAACGACGCGCCGGCCGAGGTGCGCGACCCGGATCAAGTATTTTCCGGCCGCCAGTCCATCGCGCTGTTCGGGCTGTTTGCGCTGATCAGCTTCGCGCTGTTCCAACCCGCGCTGCATGGCGACTTCATCAACGACGACTTCGTCTACATCATCAATCATCCGTACGTCAACCCGCTCAACACCGAGAACCTGATCGCGATCCTCGATCCGTTCGGCGCCGCGATGCTTCACGGTGTGAACTACGCGCCGGTCCAGTTGTTGGTGCACGCTCTGGAACGCGCTGCGTTCGGAGACGACACCTTCGGGTACCACGTCATCAACATCCTCGTTCACGCGCTCAACGCGACCTTGTTGGTCATATTGTTGACTCGATCGCGCATTCCGCACGTCGGCGCTGTGCTCGGCGGTCTGATCTTCACGGTACATCCCACCAATGTCGAAGTGGTCGCGTGGATGTCCCAGCTCAAGACGAGTATGGCGCTCGCGGCTTGCATGGGCGCCGTACTGGCCCGCGAACGATTCCCGAAGCTTGCGGCGACGATGTTCCTCTTCGGGTTGCTGAGCAAAGCCTCGGCGGCCACGGCGCTTCCGTGGGCGGCGGCACTCTGTTGGGCACGGGGAGGCACTCGTCGCGAGTGGGCGTGGCTCGGTGTTTGGCTCTTGCTCTTGGGTCTGTTCGCGATTCCCGAAGTCACCGCACATCGCTCTGGTGGCGGAGTCGAAGTTGCCGCATTCGCGGATCCCTGGGTTCAGATCCAGACGATCGGAGCGATCGGCGCGCGCTATCTGGTCATCGCAGCCACCTCGATCGGGGTTTCGGCATTTCAGGAGCCCGATCCGGTTTTCTCGTCGACCGACCCCTGGTGGATCGCCGGCGCGATCGCCGCCCTGTTATTCGCGTGGCGAACGTTCGCGATGCTGCGGTCACACAGTGAAGAGTCCGCCTGGTGGCTTGCGGCAGCCGCATCCTATCTCCCCATTTCCCAGGTCTCGCCCTTTTTGCACCCGATGGCCGACAGATATCTGTACTTCGTTCTTCCAGGTCTGATCGGTGGCACGCTGCTGATGGCCGTCGAACTGCGAACCCGCTGGGTGGGCATGAACGCGTCGCAAGGTCGCGCGACGGTCGCAAGCTGGGCTACGCGTGTCGCGATTGCCGCCAGCCTGGTGGTGGTTTGCGGCTTCTCGGTGCGCACCCATTCGCGCGCTCCGTTGTGGCAGAACGAGATGCTCCTGGTCCGTGATTCGGCGGCTCATTTTCCAGATGGCGGCACGGCGTCGTACTGGCGAGCCGTCGCCGCCGCCAGCAAGGGCGATGCAGAAACGACGGTTTCGGAACTCCGAAACGCGCTCGATCGCGGGTTGGGGATGATGCGCAATTTCAGCAATGATCCGTCGTTCATTCGCGTCGCCCGTCACCCGAGCTTTCACAAACTGGTCGATGACGTCGCGTTGCAGTGGATCGCGCACGCGCAGAGCCACCAGCTCGAGACACAGCCGTGGCTCCGCTCGGTCGCCAACGCGTACCTCGTCCGTGGCGAGTACGACGAAGCCATTGACTACTTCGAGCGATCTGCACGGGTGGGCGGCCCGTTGCAGCAGACCATCTTGTCAGAGATGGAAGCGGCCAGAGCCCAGAAGCGTGAGGCGCGGCGGGCTGAAACGGCCGAGGGCCCCTGAACCGACATCGATCCCGACTCGAACGGACCCACTACTCGATGGTGTACCCCAACGCTTCGAGTCCCTTGCGATCCTGCTCGGAAACCTGGGGCACTTCTTCGGTCGCTCCGTGTTGCTGTTTGAAGCTCGCGAGCCGAGATTCGAGATTGGTCGCCACCTCGGGATTCTCGGAGGCGACGTTGTTCGTCTCGGCGGGATCGCGCTCGAGGTCAAAGAGCTCGCGGCGCCGCTCTTTTTCGCCGACGATGAGCTTCC
>JAJDAM010000685.1 GCA_029261905.1 Deltaproteobacteria bacterium | reverse complement strand
GTGGTCGCCCATCACGCCGATCGGCGCGTGGTCGTCGGGCCGGGAATGGTCATGGTGCTGGGCTTGGTGCTGGGCTTGGCCATCGTGTGGGTCATGGTGCTCGTCCGTTCCATCGGCAGCGGCAAGCACCGGTGCAAATAGTGGTGCAAGAAACAAGGTGATCGTCATGGCGCTCAACCGTGCCACCGAGCGCGCGTACGGGTGAGCTTTCGTGTGGCAAGAAATCATCTGGCACATCGCAATACCCCATCGCGACGGGCACCGGCCCGCGGGCGAGCGCTCGTCGCAAAATTCGGGTCACAGATCGGCCCGTGAACGGGAGCCCGATCGGACTGGATTTGGATTGGATGGAACGACCCATCCGTTCGATTGCGGAGCAGATGTCTCTAGACAGGCACCGGTTCGATTTCGAACACCGGCGCAGCTTTCATTCGAACCACCGCGACCGGCGGCTCGAGTCGCGGGACCGTGGGGACGGACTCGATGTCTGGCGTCAGCAGACCCCAGGATTGGCTCGCGACGGAACTGGGTGCGTCACCGCATCCACACAGGCACGGCGCACGCACGACCGACTGGGACTCGCTGCTCTCATGCGAACTGGAACTCGAATGATGGTGTGCGTGAACGTCCTCGACCGGGTGCACGGGGGGGCAGTATGCGCCGAGAGCTCCGATGTGCATCACCACCAGCACGACCGCGAGTGCTCGAATCACATTGCCCGTGCCTGTTGTCGATCTCGTAGCCATCGCGGCGGAAGATAGCCGACGCCGAAGTCTGAGCTGCGGAGCGGCACGTTCGGTTCATTCTCGCGATGGGGCACGATGCCCCGCTTGATCGACAAATCTCGGGTTGACGGCGCGCGCAACTTGCATCGAGCTGCGAGAACGGTTTCTCAGGCGTCTGCCCGGCGCAGTACTATGGAAACGATCCCGACAGGCCGACAGGCAGACTTCGAGCACAGACAACGAGAACCGGCAGCGACGCTCTGGGCGGAGGGTTCCGATGGCGAAATATTTCTACGACCGGCTCACGGCGATGGACAACACGTTCCTGCTATCCGAGACGCCGACGACACCGATGCATGTAGCGGCGATCGAGATCTTCGAGGTCGGACCGCTTCGGACGAAAGCCGGCGGCATCGACATCGCGAAAATTCGGGCCGCCTACGAGAGCGCGCTGGATCGAATTCCACGCTACCGCCAGAAGCTCCTTTGGATTCCGATCGAAGATCGCCCGGTCTGGATCGACGATCCGGATTTCAATCTCGACTACCACGTACGCCACGTGAGCTTGCCACGTCCCGGCGGCGAAGAAGAATTGAAGCACGTCGCCTCGCGAATCATGGCCAACCACCTCGACCGGCGACGCCCCCTGTGGGAGATCTGGGTGGTCGAGGGGATGGAACACGATCGCTTCGCGATCATCGTCAAGACCCACCATTGCATGTTGGACGGCTCGGCTGGTGTCGAGGTGGCGCAGATCCTGCTCTCGCCGACACCCGATGCCGAACTCACCGAACCGAAACCGTGGAAAGCACGCCCCGCTCCGACTCGCTACGAACTCGTCCGCGATGAAGCCTGGCGGTACGCAACAGTGCCTCTGCGAGCCGTCCGCGGCTTCCGCGAATTTCGCAACGAGGTCGAGGACCTCGGTGCCGAACTGGGTTCTCGCGCGGAAGCTCTCCGCGAGTTCTTTGGTGCCACTACCTCGCTCTGCTGCGACACGCCGATCAACGGCCCGCTGAGCCCCCACCGACGCTTCAGCTGGTTGAACATGCCACTCGCCGATGTGAAGGCCGTGCGCCGTGCGATGAAATGCACCGTCAATGACGTGTTTCTCGCGACGGTGACAGGTGCCTACCGCGAATACCTCCTCGATCACCAGGTCGACTTGAAAGACATCGTGTTTCGCGCGTCCACCCCGGTGAGCTTGCGAACGGACGACGAGCAGGGCCAGATGGGAAACCGGGTTTCCAGCTGGTTCGTGGATCTTCCGGTCGGGGAACCGGACCGGACCGCTCAACTGACAGCCATTCACGCCGAGACCCAGCGCCTGAAGGAATCACGCCAGGCGATGGGCATGCAGATGCTGATGGAGGCGGCGGAATTTGCGCCCTCGGGCATCCTCGCCATGGGCGCGGGGCTCGCCTCGGGACCGATCAATACCATCGTGACCAACGTTCCAGGCCCACAGTTCCCGCTCTACATGCTGGGTGCCCGCTTGTTGGCGATGATTCCCAAGGTGCCGCTGCTGCAGAACATCGGCCTCGGGATCGCACTGATGACGTACGACGGACAGGTCTTCTGGGGCTTCACGGCCGATTACGAACTCGTCCCCGATCTCGAGCAGTTCGTCGAAGGAGTGGAACGATCCTTTGCCGAACTGGCGGAAGCCGCAGGAGTCGAGATCTCGCATCCCACCGCCAGGGAAGTACCGGGATACCCGCACCTGCTTCCACCTGTCCGGGTTTCGCACGGCTGACGGTGCGGCGACGAAAAGCGATCCGAATCGGCGCGACGAGCCTAGTCGCGAACGTCTGGCCCCGTGCGCGGGAACTCGGAATTGATCGCACTGATCAGCTGGACGAGCCGCACCGCGTGCAGGCTCATGATCGGTTTGCCGGTCGTGAACATCGCGACCGAGATCTCCCGGTCCGGGTCCGCCCAGGGAAAGACGTTCGAAAGACCGAGGTGGCCGAACGCACGCGCCGTTCTCGGGCCGAAGATCCCGACCGGGTCGTCGCCGAGCATCGGCCCGAGGCCATAGCGGAACGGGACGAACAGCGTCAGATCGATCTGGCGGTAGCTCGCCTCGTTGCGCATGTGATCAACCGTGCGCGCGTCGAACACCCGAGTGCCCTCGAAAACACCGCCATCGAGCAGGCACTGCAGGAATGCCGAAAAATCGAAGGCCGTCGTGATCACGTTGGCCGAAGGGATGATTCCGGTGAGAAAGCGCGGGTCGTTGGACATCTCGACAATCTCGCGGATGTCGCGGCCGAGCGTACGGATCAGCATCTGCTTGAGGGGCGGGAACGTAGGCGGGCCGGTGAACGCGTTGACGGCGACGCGTTCGACGTCTTCCGGCTCTACGCCGTAGCGAAGCCAGCGCACGCCCAACGGAACGCGAATCTCCTGTTCCAATACCTCCTGGATCGTCTTCCCGGTGGCGCGGTGCACGACCTCCGCAAGGACGAAGCCACCGCTGATCGCGTGATACGCCACCATCCGGCCGGGTCGTCCGGATCGCTCCATCGCGCATATCATTTCGCAGATCCGGTCGGGTTGTCCGAGCAGATCGAGATCGAGCGCCTCGGGCGGAATGTTCGGTATTCCGGCCTGGTGCGAAAGGATGTGACGCAGCGTGATCCACCGCTTGCCGTGGCTCGCGAACTCGGGGATGTAGTCGCTCACGCGATTCTCCAGGTGGAGTGCGCCGAGTTCGTCGAGCTTGTGAATCACCATTGCAGTGACGAGTTTCGACGAGGAGAAGATGTTCATCGGCGTTTCCGGTGTAAACGGAACTTTCTCTGCGTCTTCAGCGTCCCGTGGTGCGTTGCCGCGTGCGTGACCGAGCGCTCGGTTCAGCACCACGCGTCCGCGACGCCGAATACACAGCTGCAGTCCGGGGGTCACACCGCTGCGGTAGAACGCTTCCGCCGCCTGCCACACGCTCTCGATCGCTTCGCGCTCCACCCCCGTGCCGTCGAGCGAATCCTCGGGCGCGAGATGAGTGACAGTCGCGAGGTCGCTCGGAATCCGACAATACTCGGCCCCAAACATCGGAGCGCGACGAAGTTGCTGAAGCCAGTCCACGATCGATCCCTCCCTTTCACGCCCGAGTATACGGCTTCTGTTCGAGCTCAACTTCCGGGTTCGGTGCCTCGACGAGATCGCTGAAGCGGATCGCACGCCCGGTCAACCGCCGCGATTCGAATTCCGGATGACACTGAATATTGTCTGCGACGATCGGCCCTGTCTCGTCCAGCCCAGTGAATTGACGGATATTCCAACAACGGATGGGACACAGGGGGCTCGGCGCTGGCCCCAACCCGCGCGGGCCCGTGATTTCGTACTGGCCAAAATTCCCATTCTGAATGAAGCTCCTTTTCCTGCTTCCCGAGATGGAGATCGATCTTGAGATTTGGCGTCTTCTACGAATTGCAGCTCCCCAAGCCGTGGAACGAAGGGGACGAGCACCGCTTGTTCCAGGAAGCCCTCGATCAGGTCGTGCTCGCCGATCGCCTCGGGTTCGACTACGCGTGGGAGGTCGAGCACCACTTCCTCGACGAGTATTCCCACTCGTCCGCACCCGAAGTGTTCCTCGCCTGCGCGGCGGGGCGAACCGAACGCATTCGTCTGGGTCACGGCATCCGCCAGGTCATCCCGAACTACAACCACCCGGCCCGCACCGCGGAGGGGCTCGCAACGCTCGACCTGGTCTCGAACGGCCGTGTCGAGTTCGGAATCGGCGAAGGTGCGACGCGGCTCGAATTGGGCGGCTTCGGCATCCCGGCCAAAGAGAAGCGCGCGATGAGCCTCGAGGCGGCCGAACAGATCGCCAACATGATGACGCTCGATCCGTATCCCGGCTTCGAGGGCAAGTACTTCTCGATGCCGTGCCGCAACGTGCTCCCCAAGCCGTTGCAGACCCCGCACCCGCCGATGTGGATCGCTTGTACGAACCGCGACACGATCCGGGTGGCGGCACGCAATGGCCTCGGCGCCCTCGCCTTTTCTTTCATCGATCCCGAAGAAGCGAAAACCTGGTCGCAGATCTACTACGACATCATCCGGTCCGACGAATGTGTCCCGATCGGCCATGCGGTCAACGCCAACATCGCGATGGTCTCGAATTTTTCGCTGCATCACGATCGGGCCGAAGCGATCCGCCGCGGTCACGAAGGG
>JAJDAM010000684.1 GCA_029261905.1 Deltaproteobacteria bacterium | reverse complement strand
GCGGCCATCCGGGTATTCGCTCGGACTGGCTACCACGCGGCGCGGGTATCGGACATCGCCGAGGAGGCCGGAATCGCGTATGGCCTCGTCTACCACTATTTCAAGAACAAAGAAGAAGTTCTCAACAGCATTTTCGAGGAGCGCTGGGGCGGATTCCTCGATGTGGTGAACGCGATCGCGGATTCGGACGGATCGACCCGAGACAAGCTGTTTTCCATCGCCCGGTTGATCGTGAACGCGTATCGGGTCCGACCCGAGTGGGTCAAAGTGCTGGTGCTCGAAATCCAACGTTCATCGCGCTTTTCCGAGCCAGGCCAACTGCACGCGGTGGGCAAGTTGTTCGCGACGATTGCGGGCATCTTGAGAGAGGGCCAGCAACGGGGCGAGGTCCGTCAGGATCTCGACCCCAAGATTGCGTGCTATGTGTTGATCGGGGGACTGGAGATCGTCATTACCGGTCTCGTGCTGGGGGTGATCGAGATCGAGCCTGGGCAAGAAGAGGGCGACTACTTCGATCGCGTGGCCGGAACCGTCGTAGAGACGTATCTCAATGGGATCCGCGCCTGACGGTGATCCCCCCCAGCTCCGAAGGAAAAGTGGGAACACAGGCGTGATCGGGAGCGTCTAGCAAGGTCGCGCCGAGCACATACGTCGCAAAGGAGTGTGGTGATACCGTGATTGACGCGAGAGGACTTTCCAAGCGTTACGGCGACCTGGCTGCCGTCGACGATGTCTCGTTTTCGATCGGGAAGGGCGAGATCGTCGGGTTTCTGGGCCCCAACGGGGCCGGCAAGACCACGACGATGCGGATGATTACCGGATTTCTGCCCCCGACCGATGGAACGGCCGTCGTCGCGGGCCACGACATTTTCGACGATCCGATCGCTGCACGAGGCGCGATCGGATACCTGCCCGAGACGCCGCCGCTCTACCCGGAGATGACGGTCACGTCCTATCTCGATTTCGTTGCGCGGATCAAGGGTGTTGCGAGAAAGCAGCGACGCGATTCGGTGGATCGGGCGATGGAACGAACCGATCTGACCGGTGTGAATCGCCAGGTGATTGGAACGCTGTCGAAGGGCTTTCGGCAGCGCGTCGGGCTCGCCCAGGCGATCGTGCACGACCCGCCGGTATTGATCCTCGATGAACCGACGGCTGGACTCGACCCGCTGCAGATCCGGGAAATTCGTGCGCTGATCGCGGAACTCACCGCACCCGGCGCTGCACAGAATACGGTCATTCTGTCGACGCACATCATGGCTGAAGTCGACGCGATCTGTCGGCGTGTGATCCTGATCAATCGGGGGCGGAAAGTGGTCGATGCGCCGCTCGAGGAACTGACCGCAGATGGAACCACGCTCGAGGAGATCTTTGCCCGGCACACGTCACGCGATGCGGCCGATTTGGAGCCGGACGAGCCGGCCGAGGAGGCTGCGTCGTGAAGCAGATTGGCTCCATAGCCGGGCGCGAACTGCGCTCGATGTTCGTCTCTCCGATCGCATACGGTGTGATGAGCCTGTTTTCGATACTCGCGGGTGTGTTCTTCATCCTCGATGTCGCCTGGTTCAACGAAATGCTGATGCGCATGCAGCAGTACCAGGCATTCGATGAGCTGGCGCAGTGGAACCTGAACGACAGCTTGATCGGCGAGTTCTACGGAT
This sequence comes from Deltaproteobacteria bacterium, assembly GCA_029261905.1. Taxonomy (GTDB): domain Bacteria; phylum Myxococcota_A; class UBA9160; order UBA9160; family SMWR01; genus JAJDAM01. The sequence goes on along the minus strand of JAJDAM010000684.1, from coordinate 5,945 downwards.
CGATGTCGGTCGTGTTGATGTTCTTGATCCCGGGTATCACGATGGGTTTGTACGCTTCTGAAAAGAGCAACGGGACCGAAGAGCTGCTCTTGACCAGCCCACTGACGATCTGGGACATCGTGCTCGGCAAGTTCCTGGCGGGCGCCGTGTTCGTGACGCTTCTCACGCTGCTGGTCGGGATGTTCCCCGGTTTGCTGTTCGCATACGGAGACCCGGAAGTGGGCAAGACGATGTCGGGCCTGCTCGGGATCCTGCTGGTGGGTTGGACCTACGTGGCGATTGGTGGTTTCGCCTCTTCGATTACCCGCAACCAGATCATTGCATTCCTGGTGTCATTCGTGGTGTTGCTCACGCTGCTGCTGCTGCCTGCGGTGGCCGATTTCGGTGTCGCTGGATCCGCGCCGGCCGTGGCAGAGGTGCTCCGCTACCTGTCGGCAGCGATTCACTTCGAGCAGTTGTTGAAGGGGCTCGTCGACACCGCGGACCTCGCATATTTCGCCGTCATGATCGGTGTCTTTCTCTTGCTGACCAAGGCTTCGGTGGAGTCGGTCCGATGGCGGTAATGATGGGCGCTCGTAGGACCCAAACCGGAAGCGAACAGAGACCTGGAACGTGTGTTTGTCACACTTGGTTTTGTAGAAAAGGAGGGCGCTGATGGGGGTCTCGTCACTTCTGGGCGCACTCGGTGGTGTGTCGATGCTGTTTGCGCTGGCCAGCTTTTTCATGGCGCTCACGGGTGTCACTCATCTGAGTTGGAGCATCGTTCACGGCGTCGTTGGCGTCGTGCTGTTGGCTTCCGCCGCAGCCATCAACCTCGATGGTCTCCGCGAGCGGATGAGTTCGGGTGAGGCGCGACGTGCATCGAAGTACGGCTCGAGCGCTGCCCTCTCCACGCTGCTGGCGATCGCGATCCTGGGGATGGGCGGTTTCATGGCCAACCGCTACTCCAAGCGCTTCGACTGGAGCGAGCAGCAGGTCCACTCGCTGACGGACCAGACGCAGAAAGTGCTGGCCGGGCTCGAGGAGGACGTCACGGTCGTCGGGTTGTTCGCGCGCACCGAAGTCGGTGGTGTCAACGAGACGCTCGATCGCTACGGCTACGAAACAGAACGCTTCGTCGTGGAAGTGGTCGCGGACCCGAATGAACAACCCGACCTGCTCGAGCGTTATGCGATCACTCCAGAGCAGCTCGGGCAAGGGCTGCTGCGCCTGGCGTATCGCGACGAAGTCGTCACGGTCGACGAGTTGACCGAAGAGAAGATCACCAATGCGATCGTCAAGCTGACGCGCACCGGCGAGAAGACGGTCTACTTCCTGGAGGGGCACAACGAGCGTCCGATCGACGGTGAAGCCGCCGCCACCAAGGAGGCCTATTCGAGAGCCGCCGAGGCGCTTCGCAACGAGAACTACAAAGTCGAGCGACTGTTGTTGGCGGCGAAGGGGGCGGTTCCCGACGATGCCGATGTCGTGATCATCGCCGGTCCGACTCGCCCGTTTCACGGCGAAGAATCGGCTGCACTGGACGCCTACCTGCAGCGCGGCGGCGCGGTTCTCGCGATGGTCGATCCGCGTGCCAACACCGATCTGGTCGAGAAACTCTCCGAATGGGGCGTCGTGCTCGGTGAGGACGTAGTCGTCGACCGCGAGCTTGCGTTGTTCGGCCGAGCCACGACACCGTTTGCGAGTGTCTACGCTCAGGATCACGCCATCACCAAAGACATGCGCGACACGACCCTCTTTCACGTGGTTCGGAGCGTGAAGCAACGCGAAGGTACGGCCGGGAATTTTTCCGAGATCGTGTTGACCGGCGAAAATTCCTGGGCCGAACGCGACCTCGATCGCTTCTACGCAGAAGGCACTGCCGAGTTGGGGGCGAACGATCTGACCGGGCCGGTTCCGGTCGCTGTGGCGGGGACCGTGGTATTCGACGGAGCCGACGATCCGGCCGGTTCGGGGGCTGTGTCCGAGTCGCGGCTGGCGGTCTTCGGAGATGCGGACTTCGCGGCCAACGAGTTGTTGGGCGCCTACCGCAACCGAGACCTGTTCGTGAACACGGTCAATTGGTTGCTCGGCGATGTCGAAGCCATCTCGCTGCGACCCAACACCGCGCGTGCATCGAGATTCCAATTGAGTACCGGCCAATTCCAGACGATCCGGCTCTTCTCACTGTTCGCACTTCCCGAGGCCCTCGCGGTATTGGGCGTGTTCACTTGGTGGAGCCGGCGCCAGAACGCGCCACGATGAATCCCAAAACCACCGGGATACTGCTCGTTGTGGCAGCCGCGTTGGCGGCGTTCGTCTACCTGTACGAGATCGAGGGCGAAACGGGCAGGCAAGACGCCGAGGAGGCGCAAAAACGCCTGTTCTCCGGGTTCGATCAGGAATCGATCGAGAAGATCTCGCTGCAAACAGCCGACGGGGTTGGCGTCGAGATCCAGCGAGTCGAAGGCCGCTGGCGGATCCAATCGCCACTCGACTTCCCTGCCGACAGCTTCGCGATCGACGGCATCGCCAGCACATTGACGTCGATCCAGAGCGAGTCTGTGATCGATGAGCCGCGCCCCCCCGAGGTCTACGGGCTCGGTTCGGGGGGCACACAGGTTCGTTTCACTGCCGGCGGCGCCGAACGATCCTTGTCGATCGGGAATGCGACCCCGGTGGGGTCGAATGTATACGCGGCCACTGACGGCAACGACAGCATCTACATCGTCGCGTCACACCGGACGAACGCGCTCGCGAAGGCATTCGACGATCTGCGCGAAAAGAGGATCTCCAGGTTCGACAGCAGTTCGGTGCGAAGAATCCGTCTGTCGTGGCCGGACGGAGACGGGCGTGCCGGTGTCGCAATCGATGCGTCCGACGAGGGCTGGCGGCTGATCGAGCCGATCCAGGGGCCCGCGGACGAAGCGGCGGTCGATGATCTGTTGTCCAATTTATCCACGCTCCGCGCGGATGGCTTCCTCGACGAACCGGGAACCGACCAGGAGATGGGATTCGACCAGCCGGTGTTCGAGGCCAACATTGAATTGGCAGCGGAAGAGGGTGGCGATGCGCGCGTCATCGCGGTGGTGCTGGGGGGAGTCTCTCCCGATGGCGGTTCGCGAATCGTGCGCGGCGCAGAGGACTCGCTGTATACGATCCCGGTCGCGAGGACTGATGATTTTCCGACGCGCCTCGATCCCTATCGATTCCGGCAGGTCGCCAAGTTCTCGCCGCTCGATGCGAAGCGAGTCGAGATGGGGTTTCTGACCGCCGAGGGGGAGACGATCGCGGCTACGGCCGCCAAGAGCGATGACGGTTGGACGGTCACTCCCGACGAATTCGTGGCGGGTACGGTCGCCTCCATGGTTACCGAGCTCTCGCGACTGCGCGCGGAGTCGATCCTCGCCGATGAACTCGGGCCGAATGAACTGACGGCGATCGGCCTCGATCCACCGCAAGCGTCGATCGTGGTCTACGGAGACGACGACAACGCACCGCTCGCGGAAATCCGGATGGGGACCAGTCGACATGATGGAATCCCGGCACAGGTTCCCGATAACGCCACTGTTTTCAAACTCGCGCCCGGTGTCGGCGAAAATGTTCCCCTCAACCACGAAGCGCTGGAGAACCACTTTCTGGCTTCTGCTGCTGATGCGCTCGATCCCGCTTCTGACGCGATCGCGCCGTCGATCAGCCTGCCGGTCGTCCCTGAGCCGAACGAGTGAACGGCTGCTTCGCCCTTGCGAAGCCCTGAGAATGGCTGCGGATGGGCTCAGTGTCGAAGGATCTCGAGCATGGCGTCGTGGAGGCGCGTGTTGCTGACGACGGTTTCACGCCCTGTGCGGCAGGATTCCGCGCCGCTGAAGTCGCTCGTGCGGCCGCCGGCTTCTTCGACGATGACGATTCCAGCTGCGACGTCCCAGGGGTGGAGCTTCAGCTCCCAGAATCCGTCGAAGCGGCCGGCCGCCACGTAACACAGGTCGAGGGCGGCGCTGCCGTCCCTGCGCAGCGCGCGAGCGGCCTTCACCATGTCGGCGAAGTGGTTGATGTTGTCGTCCTCTGAGCGCTGGACGTCGTAGGCGAATCCCGTGGCCATCATGGCCTGGCCCATGTCGACCTCGTTGGAGACTCGAATCGAACGGCCATTCAGCGTTGCTCCGCTGCCGCGTACCGCCGAGAACATCTCGTCGAGCATCGGGTCGTAGACGACGCCGACCGTGCCGGTCCCGTTGTGCTCGACTCCGATGGAAACACAGAAGCGCGGGTAGCCGTGGGCGTAGTTCGTCGTGCCGTCCAACGGGTCGATGATCCAACGCCAGTTCGCCTCGGCTGTGTCTTCGCCGCTTCCTTCCTCGGCGAGGATCGCGTCGTCGGGGCGCAGTTCGGCCAACGCATCGACGATGAGCTTCTCGCAGGCGTGGTCGACATCGGTCACCAGGTCGATCGTTTCGCTTTTTGTCTGGATCTGGAGCTCGCCCTCGTAGCGCTCGCGTTGGATGGCCCCGGCCTCTCTCGCGAGTCGCTCGGCGAGCTGCCGGATCTGTTCGGCCTGACGAGCGGCGGGCTCAGTCAATGGAGGCGGCCTCGTCGAGTCGAAACAGCGCGCGCGCGTTCGCAGATGTGATGCGCGCAACCTCGTCAACCGGCTTGTCCAGAACGCTCGCGAGCATTTCGCCTACCACGCTGACGCGCGCCGGCTCGTTTCGCTTGCCTCGGAAACCCTGCGGGGCGAGCAGCGGTGCATCGGTTTCGACCATGAGTCGGTCCAACGGGATCTCCCTCGCCACATCGCGCAGTCCGCGGTCGTTCTTGAAAGTGAGTATGCCCGAAAACGAAACGAAAAAACCTGCATCCATCGCACGTTTCGCGAACTCGAGCGTTCCGGTGTAACAGTGCAGCACTCCGGAGAGGTCGCCGCCACCCTCGGCTAGCCAGATGTCCAGCAGCTCGTCGTAGGCATTCGGTTCGTCGCCCCGCACATGGATCGTGACAGGGAGCGAACGTTCGCGCGCTGTGGCGATCTGTTCGGCGAATACCGAGCGTTGGACGTCCCGGTCCGACTTCATGTAGTGATAGTCGAGCCCGCATTCCCCCACGGCAACGACGCGCTGCCGGTCGAGCAGTTGGTCGAGCCATCCGCGCAGCTCGTCGTCGAGTTCACTGGCCTCGTGTGGATGAACGCCGACCGTCGCGAACACGCGTGAGTCGGCTGCCGCCAGTTCGACGGCTCGGCTGTTGCTGCGAATCCCGTAGCCGGAACCGATCGCAATGAAAGCGTCCACGCCGTCTGCCGAAGCTCGATCGAGCACCTCGCCGCGGTCTTCGTCGAATTCGCTGGCCGCGACGTGGCAATGGCTATCGAGCCACACGACTACGCCTGGGTCTCGTCGGCTTCGATCTCGACCGGGTCGACTCGGGGAAACAGCGGTCCGCCCTTCTGGGTCGGCGTACCCGGTTCCAGCACACCCCATCGCGCCGCATCCTCGGGGAGTCGCGCATCATCGAGTGCGTTCGGAACTCCGAGCCGCGCGAGGATCACCGGAACGCTGTCGGGGAGAAACGGCGCGAGCAGCAGCGCGATCGATCGCAGTGCTTCGCAGCTGGTGTACAAGGTGGTCGCTACGAGCTCTTCGGTGCCTTCTTCCTTGGCTGCCTTCCACGGAGCGCGGGTTTCGAGGTAGCGGTTCACCCGGTCGAGCAGTGCGAAGATGTGCTCCAGCGCGCGATGGAACTCGAAGCCGCGCATGGCTGCATCGACTTTTTCTGCGGTCTCGGCAACGGCTTCGTGGATTTCGCGCTCCAGATCGCCTGGCGCCCCGGGCGTCGGGACGGTGCCGCCCGCATACCGCGCCGTCATGTTCAGCGTGCGGCTGACCAGATTGCCGAGGTTGTTCGCGAGGTCGGCGTTGATCCGGGCGACCAGCGCTTCTTCGGTGAAGTTGGCGTCGAGTCCGAACACCATC
>JAJDAM010000683.1 GCA_029261905.1 Deltaproteobacteria bacterium | reverse complement strand
CGTCTTGGCCCAGGTCGCATCGATCGAAGCCGACAACAGGCTCGTCGTCGTGCCGATCATCAAGCACCAACCGACCGCTGCGTCGGCGCGGGAAGTCGCCTCGAGTGTTTCGAAGAACACTCTCGGATGCACCTGCCCGCCCCCGTATTCCGCGGGCACCAGAATCCGAAACAGCCCGGCTTCTGCCATGCGGCTCGCGAGGTCCTCCGGCATGCGCCGTGCAGACTCGATATCGGGCGCCCGCTGCCGGATTTCCGGAGCGAACGACGCTACGACCGAGACGGGATCCATTGCCATGCCGGTACGGTAGCCGATACAGATCGCTATCTTTTTCGCGATCGGAATTTCAATGTCCGACTCATGCGCACATCCCGCGCCCTCGACGGAGACTCCATGTCCCAAAACACCAGCACACTCCACACGGTGACGGGCCCGATATCCCCGAACGATCTCGGCAAGACACTGATGCACGAACACCTGCTGATCGGTTACCCGGGCTCCGAGGCCGACACCGTGAACCCGGGCCCGAATCGCGACGAATGCGTGGCACGCTGCGTCGATCGAATTGGAGAGATGAAGGATCTCGGCTTCGAGTCCATGCTCGATCCCTGCCCGTCAGATCTCGGTCGCGACGTCGAACTGATGGCCAAGGTGTCACAGATCACGGGTTTCCAGATCATCTGCGCGACTGGCCTGTACAAGCAATCCGAGGGCGGCCATCCCTACTGGCAGATGCGCGAGCGCTTCGGATCCACCGTCGACGCGATGGCCGAAATCTTCATCAAGGAAATCACCGAGGGGATCGGCAGCACGGGTATTCGAGCCGGCATCATCAAAGTCGCCACCGGGCCCGGCGAGATGACCGAGTACGAGCGCGGTGTGTTCGAAGCCGCAGCGAAGGCCTCGGTGGAGACGGGTGCACCCATCACGACGCACACCGACCAGGGAACTGTCGGCGACCTTCAGCAGCAGGTGCTGACGGAAAACGGAGCGCTGGCCCACCGCATCGTGATCGGCCACTCCTGCGGTACGTCGAACCACGACTATCACTTGAAACTCGCACGCGGCGGTTCCTACCTGGGCTTCGATCGTTTCGGGCTCGACGTGATTCAACCCGATGACGAACGCGCGGCTTCGCTCGCCAAACTGATCGCCGCTGGCGCTGGGGATCGCGCGGTGGTCTCACACGACAGCGTTTGGTGCTGGCGCGGACAGCCTTTTCCGCCCGCCGTCGAAATGGCGATGGCCAAAGAGTGGAACCCGTCGCACTTCAGCCTGCGAATCATCCCCAAGCTGAAGGAGCGGGGCGTGACCGACGAACAGATCGATGCGTTGCTGATCGACAACCCACGCCGATTCTTCGCGGGTGAAAAATTGCCTGCACTGTCCTGATTCGCCGGTGCGTCAGCGTGCGCTCGCGCCTCCATCGATTGCGAGCGTGGTCCCGCTCACGTGGGCGAGCTGAACCGAACACCCTTCGGTCGCGAGGCGAACCGCGCAAGCAAGACCGATCCCTTTCGATGCGCCCGTCACGAGCGCGGTTTTCCCCGCGAGTTCGAGATCCATGGCGGGATGGTACTCTCGCGTAGAGGAGATATCGATGAACCAGGCCGCGTGGGCGGCGCGCATTCGCGCCCAGATGGACTACGAGTGGCAGCGGGAGGGACCGCCCGAGGGCTTCCCCGCGTTGGATCCGATCCCGACCGGACGCTACACGGATCCGACTTTCTACGCGCTCGAGCGTGAACACATCTGGAAGAAATCGTGGCTCTTGGTGGGCCGCGACGAAGATTTCGAGGGTGCCGGCAGCTTTCGAACATTCGACCGCACCGGTTCTCCTCTGGTTCTGGTCCGCGGCCACGACGAAGTTCTCAGGGGCTTTTTCAATACCTGCCAACACCGCGGGGCACCCGTGGTTCGCGACGCCTGCGGTTCTGCGAAGCGCCTGCGCTGCCAGTATCACAGCTGGACCTATGATCTGGATGGCAAGCTGGTCGCGGTACCGGACCGCCGCGACTTCGCCGAACTCGACGAATCGAAGCGAAGCCTGAAGCCAGTACGCTGCGAGGTGTACGACGGCTGGGTATTCGTGAACCAGAACCCTGACGCCCAACTGCTGCGACAATGGCTCGGGCCGGTGGCAGAAGAGTGGTCGGTACTCGACGGTGCCGCACTGCGCGCTCACGGCACCCGAGTCGAACGCGTTCCGGCGAACTGGAAAATCGTCGCCGACGCGTTTCTCGAAACGTATCACGTGAAGACGATTCATCCGGCCTCGGTCTCGAAGCTGCTCGACCATCGTGGGGCCGCGATGGGACTGTTCGCAAACGGGCACTCGCGAATGGTCACGCCGAAGTGGGACCAAGCCATCGAGCGCCAGCGCAGCCAACCGATGCCTCTCCCGGTGATTCCGGGCCTGGATCCGATTTTCACCGATACCAATCCCGCCTATAGCCTGTTTCCCAACTTGATCACGCCGCTCGACACGATCGGCTTCCCGTTCATCCAGTTCTGGCCGATCGACGCCGAAACCACGGACGTCGAGTGGACCTTTTACGGGCCGGAAGACGAAACCCCCGACGTTCAGAAGACCTGGGAACTCTACGTACAGATTTTCGACGCGGTGATGAACGAAGATTTCATGAACCTCGCCCCGATCCACCGGTCCATCTCGTCGGGCGCACTGGAATCGATTCCGCTCAATTACCAGGAGCGCCGCATCTATCACCTGCACGAAGAGATCGACCGTTTGATCGGGATCGAAAACATCTCGCCAGTGCTGCGCGTGACACAGTGCCTCCCGCCTTTCTGGGAGGCACTGTGTCACGCGCAGC
>JAJDAM010000682.1 GCA_029261905.1 Deltaproteobacteria bacterium | reverse complement strand
TTGACCTTTTGTTCGACGAATTTCAATCCGTGGGCGGTCGACAACACCACCACGCGATCATCCTTCTTGATCTCGCCCCGGGCTGCGACCTTCTCCAACGCCGCCAGCGCAACACCCGTGTGCGGGCAATTGAACAGACCCGTTCGATCGGCTCGCGCGCACGACTCGGCGATCTCGTTTTCACTCGCCTGCTCGACGATCCCGCCGTAGCGCTTCAACGCGTCGATCGCCTTCTCGATCGAGACCGGATTGCCGATCTGGATCGCGCTCGCCAGCGTCGGGCGCGCGGCGATGGGCTCATACACTTCGAAGCCGGTCTTGTAGGACAGGTACAGAGGGTTCGCGGCCTCGGCCTGCGCGCAGACGATCCGCGGCCGCCGTTTGATCAACCCCAGGTCGATCATCATGTCGAGGCCCTTGGCCAGCGCCGACACGTTGCCCAGGTTGCCACCGGGGATCACGATCCAATCCGGCGCCTCCCAATCGAACTGCTGCACGATCTCGATCCCGACCGTCTTCTGGCCTTCGATGCGGAGACTGTTCATCGAGTTGGCGAGATACACGCCGTCCTTTTCGGCCACTTGCTTGACGATGTCCATACATCCGTCGAAGTCGGTATCGAGCGCAAAAACGATTGCGCCGTTGGCCACGGGCTGAATCAGCTGCGCGATCGAAACTTTTCCCTTGGGCAGAAACACGATCGCCGGAATTCCCGCGGCAGCCGCGTACGCGGCCAGTGCAGCGGACGTGTCGCCGGTAGAGGCACACGCGACGGCGCGGATCGACTTGCCCTTCGCGATCATGTCCTTCACCTGAGACACCAAGACCGTCATTCCCAGGTCTTTGAATGACCCCGTGTGGGTGTTGCCGCACTGCTTGATCCAGAGGTCATTGAGCCCGAGCTTTTCGCCGTAGCGATCGGCCCAGAAGAGATTCGTGTTGCCCTCGTACATCGAGACGATGTTGGCGCTGTCGATCCCGGGCAAGACCCACTCTTTCTTGCCCCAGACTCCGGAAGCGTATGGCCAGGTCGTCGAGTGGGACCGTTCTTTGAAAATGCGTTTCCATTCCTTCGCCGACGTCTTGTGCAGCTCGTCGCGATCATGCCTGACCTCGAGCAACGCCCCGTCGCTCGCCTTGTAGACGATGTCGTCGAGCGCATATCGCTCTCGTTCGTCGTTGATGCTCTGAAACCATGCTTTGTAGCTGGGCTTCGGTCCTGATTCATTCGAGTTTGACTCGTCGCTCATGACTACAAACCCTCCTCGATCCGGATCACCCGGGTGGGTGCCGTGACATCCGCGAGCCGGTCGATCTCCGCAAGTGCCGTCCGGAGCGCCAACTCGGGTGCTGGATGGCTCTGCATCAACACCGGAACCGATGCGATCGGCCCCGCGCGCCCTTTCTGAATCACAGACGCAATGCCGATTTCGTGTTCGCCCAACACACCCGTGATCTGCGCGAGAACGCCGGGTCGATCGACCACGGTGAAGCGCAGATACACGCGACCGCGCAGTTCGCCCATCGGCAACAGCGGCTTCGGCCCCAGTTCGCTGGGTTGATACGAAAGCGGTGCAACGCGCCCAGCGGTGCCTCGACGCAAGTCGCGCGCGATCTCGATCAAATCGCCCACCACAGCACTCGCGGTCGGCATCTCACCGGCGCCGGCGCCGTAGTACAGCGTCGGCCCAACCGCATCACCGGTGACGGCGACCGCATTCATCGCACCATCGACGTTCGCAAGCAGGCTCGCGCGCGGGATCATCGTCGGGTGGACGCGCGCTTCGATCCGCTCTTCGTCGCCGGGATGCTCCGGCGGATGTGACTTTGCGATCCCCAGTAGCTTGATCCGATAGCCGAACTCTTCGGCGGCTTCGAAGTCCACCGGGAGCAGCCCCTTGATCCCTTCCGTCGGGATCTCCTTGAACGTCAGTTCTGCGCCGAACGCCATCGCGGCGAGCAATGTGAGTTTGTGTGCAGCGTCGATCCCGTCGAGATCGAATGTCGGATCCGCTTCGGCGTAGCCGAGATCCTGCGCGCGCTTGACCACGACGTCGAAATCCTCGCCCGTCCGTTCCATCTCGGTGAGAACGTAGTTCGTGGTGCCGTTCATGATGCCGTACAGACTCTCGATCCGATTCGCTGCGAGCCCCTCGCGAAGCGATCGAAGGATCGGAATTCCTCCGCCGACGCTGGCTTCGAACGCCACATCGACGCCTCGCCGAGTCGCGGCATCGAAGATCTCCTTGCCGTGCATCGCGAGCAACGCTTTGTTGGCCGTGACGACGGGCTTACCGGCCTCGATCGCGCGCAACATCATCCGCTTGGCGACTTCGTAGCCACCGATCAACTCGACCACGATCGAAACTCCGGGGTCGGCGATCAGCGCATCGGCATCGTTGTCGAACTGGATGCCGTCGAGGTCGACACCGCGATCGGTTTCCAGATCGAGGTCGGCGATCCGAACGAGGCGCAGCGGAAACCCGAGCCGCTGCTCGATGACATCGGCGTTCTGCCGCAACACCTTCGCGACCCCGGTCCCGATCGTGCCGAATCCGATCAGGCCGACGCCTACGCCGCTGTCGTGACGATCGGTTTGTGCTGCCTGTCCGCCTTGCGTCACCACGTCTACCCCTGCCCTGGTCCGGCCCGCAAGAAACGCCGAATCCCGCGAACCGCCTGTCGAATCCGGTGCCGATTTTCGATCAGTGAAAAGCGCACGTGGCCCTCACCGTTTTCTCCGAAACCCACTCCCGCGGAAACCGCGACATTCGCCTCGGTCAACAATCGCTTGGAGAACTCCAACGACCCCATTTCCCGAAACGGCTCGGGAATCGGTGCCCACACGAACATCGTCCCCAGCGGGCGCTCGATCTTCCAGCAGCCCTCACCCGGTGCTCCGAGACCGTCGATCAACGTATCGCGCCGCAACCGATACTCCTCGATGTTCTCGTCCACGCAGTCCTGCGGCCCACGCAATGCGACTATGCCTCCGATCTGAATCGCCTGGGGCATGCCGTAGTCGAGGTAGCTCTTGATGCGGCCGAGTGCGTGAATCATTTCGGCGTTGCCGCAAGCGAACCCGACCCGCCAGCCCGCCATCGAGTGGCTCTTCGAGAGCGAAACGAACTCGATCGCAAGATCTTTCGCTCCGGGAACTTCCAGGATGCTCGGTGCCTTGTAGCCATCGAAGCACACTTCCGCGTAAGCGAAATCGTGTAGAAGAATCAGGTCGTGCTCGCGCGCGAAATCGACGATCCGGGTCAGGAACGGCAGGTCGACGACTTGCGTGGTCGGGTTGTGGGGAAACGAGACGATCAACATCTTCGGCTTCGGCCAGGTGCGAGCGATCGCCGTTTCGAGGTTCTCGATGAAATCCGTGTCGGCCGTGAGCGGCACGTGCCGCAGATCACCACCGGCGATGATCACCGAATACTGATGGATCGGATACGCGGGATCGGGACACAGGACCACGTCGCCCGGACCGATCGTCATCAACACGAAATGCGACAGCCCCTCTTTCGCACCGATGACCGCAATGGCCTCCCGCTCCGGATCGAGCGACACCTGGTGGCGTCGTTCGTACCACTCGCAAATCGCTGCGCGGAGGTTCGGGATTCCACGCGATGCCGAGTAGCGGTGATTGCGCGGATCGCGCGCCGCGTCGCAGATCTTGTCGATGACGTGTTTGGGTGTCGGAAGATCGGGGTTTCCCATTCCCAGGTCGATGATGTCTTCACCAGCCCGACGCGCCGACTTCATCATTTCGATGACCTCGGCCAGGACATAGGGAGGCAGCCGGTTGAGCTTGTTGAAATCGTGTCGAATCGGTCCCGCCACTGTGGCCTCGCATCGGTGCTTGCAAAAGTGCTTGCAAAAGTGGTTGCATGCGACCGGGGCCCTGACCCGATCCTCGGTGGTGCCGGTTCCGCGATCATCCAGGTCGCATCGAATATTGGACCGTACCGGCTAATTGCCCAAGATTATTGAAGAAATCGGGACCGGGCAAGCAGTCAATCAGGCCGGCTCGACATCTGGGAGCGGTCGCCCCACGCCGAACAGCAATGCGGATACGACCGCGATTGCACAAGCGGCCGCCACTCCGAGGCTCCAACCCGAGATGAAGACGGCGGGCAGATAGCCACATGCGATGGCGATCGCCGCCGTAGCGATCGCATACGGGGCCTGCGTGCGCACGTGATCGATGTGGTCACTCCCGCTCGAGACCGACGACAGTACGGTCGTGTCCGAAATCGGCGAGCAATGGTCGCCAAAGATCGATCCGTCGAGCACGGCTCCAATCGACACCGTGACCATCCCGAACGCACCCAGCGCGGTTTCCGGTCCCAACGCCGAAGCCAGACCCACCACGTTCGGCAACAGGATCGCCATCGTCGACCATGAAGAACCGGTTGCGAAGGAAACCGCGCAACCCACCGAGAACAGCAACAGCGGCAGCAATACCGGAGGCAGGGTCCCCGACAACAATGCAACCAGGTAGTCGGCTGTGGACAGATCGGCGCAGACCGCGCCGATCATCCAGGCCTCGAACAGCAGGACCACCGCGAACCCCAACGCGCCGGCACCGCCCCGAGCTGCGCGAAACAGCTCTCCAGCGTTCAAGTAAGGTCGCTGTTGCGATCGGGCGGAAAATCGCGACACCCACCCCATGGCGGCCGCCAGCACGACGAAGACCAGGGCGTGCGCGGCGTAGCTGCCGACCCCTCCAGCGCTGAGCTCCACGACCCGATCCCCCGCTGCATAGGCGCCGATCGCACCGATCGCGAGCGCCAATCGGGTGCTCGTCGAGCCGGCCAGGAAGATCGCGAGACCGAGGCCCGCACAGGCTCCGGCGAAGATCGGAGCGGCCCCACCCCCCTCGAGCAACACGGGGGTCAGTCCCTCGAGCGAGAGCAGCGTTGCGGGTGCGGTGCGTAGAAGCTCGAACCCGCCGCCATCGGAGAAGATCCGCAACACGGTGACCAACAAGGTCACGCTGACGGGAAGGACGGCGATCCACGGATCGCCGGGCATCTGGGCTGCGGGTTCCATGGTCGACAGCTCTTCGGAGATCGGAGCCCGCCCGCCGGGGCGCACCAGCAGCCCCTCGATCCTGGCCCGTCGCTCAGCGCGCGCCATCGGTCCGAAGTCGCGGCCCGTCACGATCGTCGCCGCAACGAACAACAGCGTGAACCAGCAGTAGTAGCGATACGGCAATGCCTGCAGAAAGACCGAATAGCCGCTCTGCGCGATTCCGACTTCTGGCAGCTGGGCGCTGAATACGGAAACCTCGAACGCGATCCAGGTCGACAACAACGAGATCCCGGCGATCGGCGCGGCGGTACTATCGACGACGTACGCGAGCTTCTCGCGTGAGATCCGCAGCTTGTCCGTCAGAGGTCTCATGGTCGAGCCGACCAACATGCAATTGGCGTAGTCGTCGAAGAAGATCAGCAGGCCCATTCCCCAGGTCAGCAACAACGCGGACCGCACCGATCTCGCAAAGCCCAGCAGGCGTTCGACGAGTCCCTGGACACCGCCGGCGCGCGTCATGACGCCGATCATTGCGACCAGCGCGACGACGAAGCCGATGATCTCGATCCGAAACGTGTCGAACAGTTCGTTCGACAGATAGACGGTCACGACGTCGCGCAAACCGGGGAGCGCGGCCGTGAGGGGTGCGCTGCCTCGTTCGATGGCCATCAGTGTCGATCCGGTGAAGATCCCCACGAACAGCGCGAGCAGCGTCCGTCTCGTAACGAGCGCGATCGCAATCGCGATCAGCGGCGGCAACAACGCGCTGCGACCCGGAATACCCCGTGAAGCCCCGCCTGCGACTTCGGCGACCCGATTTTCGATCGCAGCCGTCACCGCGACCCGGTCACCCCGTGAAACGATCTCGAATCGCAGCTCGGTGCTTTCGGTACGGGTATTGCCGTCGCCGGGGCCGAGTCCCAGATGCCCTCCGGCTTCCCGGCGAAGCTCCGCGTACCGGTTGATTTGCGCTGCCAGGGCGCGCTCGAACGCGGGCTCGCGGATCGTGTCGCCATCGAGTTCGAACGAAGCGATCAGCGACGTGTCGTCGCTCTCGCTCCGGATCTCGTCGAGCAGGCGAAACAGAGAGGTACGAGCGGGCGCGGCCTGCTCGATCGCATCGAGATCGTCGCTGAGCAGATGACCGAATGCGAGCGCTACCAGTTCCGATCGATCGGCCTGAGGCCAGAGCAGAGCCCCGCATACAGCGACGCCCACCGCGAGTTGGATGACTCGCGACCTCGCGGACGACGCTCCGCTCGCGGTGTCCGCCAGGGATCTACCCCCGCCTTACCGGCATGTGGGCCTACAGAAACGGAATGATCAGCAGCGCGACGACGTTGATCAGCTTGAGCATCGGGTTGATCGCGGGGCCAGCGGTATCCTTGTACGGATCGCCCACGGTATCACCGGTCACGGCCGCTTTGTGTGCCTCGGAGCCCTTGCCACCGTACTGCCCCATCTCGATGAACTTCTTCGCATTGTCCCAGGCGGCTCCGCCCGTCGTCATCGAAAGTGCAACACAGACACCGGCGACGATCGAACCGATCAGCAATCCACCGAGTGCATCCGCACCGAGCGACAGACCGACCACGATCGGAATGACGGCCGGAATCAACGCCGGTGCGATCATCAGTCGCAGCGCTTCGGCCGTGACGATATCCACGCAGGTGCGGTAGTCCGGCTTGCCGGTGCCCTCCATGATGCCTTCGATCTCGCGGAACTGGCGGCGCACTTCGTCGACCACCTTGCCACCCGCGACACTGACCGCATCCATCGCCAACGAAGCAAAGATGAACGGGATCATCGCACCGATGAACAAGCCGGCGAGTACATCCGGATTGGACAGATCGAAATTCGCTTCCACACCGATCGAGCGCAGATCCGCAATGTAGGTCGCGAACAACACGACCGCTGCGAGACCGGCCGACGCGATCGCGTAGCCCTTGGTCACGGCCTTCGTGGTGTTGCCGAACGCATCGAGCGGATCGGTGACGTTGCGAACCTCGTCGCCCAGTTCTGCCATTTCGGCGATGCCGCCCGCGTTGTCGGTAATGGGACCGTAGGCGTCGATCGACACCACGATTCCGGCCAACGACAACATGCTCATGGCCGCGATCGACACGCCGTACAGGCCCGAGAGCCAATAGGTAATGATGATCGCGAGAACGATCACGATCACCGGCACGACAGTGGCCTGCATTCCGACCGCGAGCCCGCTGATGACGTTGGTTCCGTGTCCGCCTTCGCTCGCCTTCGCGATGCGATCGACGAAACGCGAGCCGTCGCCCGTGTAGATGTCGGTGATCCACATCATCGCGCCGGTCACGACGCCACCCACCACCGCGCAGAACCACAAGCTGACACCACCGAGGGCGATCCCTTGCGTGTCGACGTCAGGAAAGTCGACGAACAAGTTCACGACGACCAGCAACGCGAGCATCAGCCCCGTTGCGACCGCCAGGCCCAGGTACATCGCGCCCATGACCGCGGGCTGTTGCCCACCGGTCGGCTCGTCGATCTTGACGAAGCGCAATGCCGCGAGTGAGCCGATGATGCCCGCCGCGCCGACGATCAACGGATACAGGAACATCGTCTCGTTGCCGGGAAAAATGATGTGCGCGAGCAGCATCGCGGCGGCCGCGGTCACGCAGAAGGTCTCGAACAGGTCGGCTGCCATGCCCGCGCAGTCGCCCACGTTGTCGCCCACGTTGTCCGCGATCACGGCCGGGTTGCGCGGATCGTCTTCGGGGATGTTCGCTTCGACCTTTCCGACGAGGTCCGCACCGACGTCGGCACCCTTCGTGAAGATACCGCCGCCCAGCCGTGCGAATACCGAAATCAACGAGCCACCGAACGCGAGCCCGATCAACGCGTCGGGACGGGTCTGGCCACCGGCATGCATCGCCCAAACGACCAATGCCAGGCAGCCGAGTCCGGCTCCGACAACGATCAGGCCGGTCACTGCGCCGCCCTGGAATGCGAGGTTGAACGCGGGGCTGAAGCCCGACTTCGCCGCCTCGGCGACGCGCACATTGGCCCGCACGGACACGTTCATGCCGATGAAGCCTGCGAGCGCGCTGGCGACGGCGCCCAGCAGGAAACCGCCCGCGTACCACCATCCCAGCGCCACACCGATCAACAGCATGATCGGAGCGCCCACCATCGCGACCGTTCGATATTGGCGGCTCAGGAACGCGGATGCGCCCGCGCTGATTGCCGCGGCAATCTCGTTGGCGCGCTCATGAGTCGCGGGAGCAGAGAGAACGACGCGGTAGAGCCAGGCTCCGGTACCCAGTGCGAGCAGCGCTGCCA
>JAJDAM010000681.1 GCA_029261905.1 Deltaproteobacteria bacterium | reverse complement strand
ATGGCGGAGGAAGCGATCGCCCAGTCCGACACCACTGCTCGCTCCCTCGATCAGGCCGGGAATGTCCGCCACGACGAATCGTCGATCGCCCACTTCGACGACCCCCAGCGACGGCGTGAGAGTCGTGAACGGATACGCGGCGACTCGCGGCTTCGCCGCCGAAATTCTGCCGAGCAAGGTCGACTTTCCCGCGTTCGGGAAACCCAACAAGCCGATATCGGCCAGCAGTCGCAGCGACAGCCGCAGATTTCGGATCTGGCCCGGTTGCCCACGCTCGGCAAAGTCCGGTGTCTGGCGTGTTGGTGTCGCAAAGCGGGCGTTGCCCCGCCCGGCGCGGCCGCTGCGTGCGACCAAGACCTGCTGCCCATCGCGCGACAAGTCCGCCAGGACTTCGGCGCCGTCTTCGCCGTCCAGGTCGTAGATGATCGTGCCTACCGGGACGCGAATGATCTCGGGTTCCCCGTCGCGGCCTGTCCGGTTCTTGCTCTGGCCTTTGGCGCCGTCATCGGCGCGGATTTCCCGCCGCATGCGGTGGTCGTAAAGTGTCGCCATGTTGCGTTCGGCGACCACGTAGACATCGGCGCCACGACCGCCATCGCCACCGCTCGGCCCGCCGCGCGGTACGAACTTTTCGCGGCGATACGCAACGCAACCGTCGCCTCCGCTGCCGGCTTCGACGCAGACCGTTACTTCGTCGATGAACGATTCGTTACTCATTGGGTTGCGCCCGTGCTTGCGTGGCCGAAACGCGCGGTATCCACACAGCCCGACACGGCCGTCTGGTCGGCACGTGACGAGATTCGTACGCGCTCGGACGAGACAGCCGACAGTGTAACCGGCTGATGGATACTGTGGGTGCGCGGCTGGGGGCGGATCAGCTCTGCGCTGCTTCGACCTGCGCTACCACGCGACCGCGAGACTTGCCGTAGCGGACGACACCGTCGACCGTCGCGAACAGCGTGTAGTCGCGTCCGAGGCCTACGTTCGTCCCCGGGTGAATCCTCGTGCCGAGTTGACGAACCAGGATCGAACCGGCGGTGACCGTCTGGCCAGCAAAAACTTTGACTCCGCGGCGCTGCCCCTGGCTGTCGCGACCGTTTCGCGAGCTTCCCTGTCCCTTCTTATGTGCCATCGGTCAGGCCTCGATCGCGTCGACGAGGATCTCGGTGTAGGACTGTCGATGTCCCATCTTCCGGCGATACCCCTTGCGGCGCTTCATCTTGAATATGGTGATCTTGGGCCCTCGCGCTTGCGCGGTGATCGTGCCCTTGACCTTCGCGCCGTCGACCAGCGGTGTGCCGATCGTTGCGCTGTCTTGTTCACCTACCAGTAAGACTTCGGGGAGCTCGACGTTGTCGCCAACGGCGCCATCGAGCTTCTCGACACGGAAGGAGGTGCCGGGCTCGACCCGGTACTGCTTCCCTCCTGTTCGAACGACGGCGTACATCTAGCTCTCCTTCTCATTTACGGGATCGGGGAGTATCGGGTTTTCCTGTTCCGCGTCAAGCACTTCCGTGCTTTCCGCGGCGATCGGCTCCAATTCCGGTTCGTCGGCGACAGCCAGACCGCTTCCCCCCGGGGCTTCCAGCGCCGCTTCGGCTACAGCGGGGACGTCCGGCTCGGGCTCATTGGCCGCGTCGTCGGTGCTGGGCTCATCGGCGAGGACGGTCTGCTCGGGAGTGGTTACGGGCAGGATGTCCGGCACGACGGCGAGTTCCGGCTCTACGAGAGCGAGCTCGCCTTCGGCCGACTCCACTTCGGTCGGATCAGCAGCTGCATCGTCGACTGCCTCGGCTGACACGCTGGCGTGGACCGCATCGCCGCTGGCATCCAACGCTGCGGCCGCCAGCCCTTCCTCGAGTTCCTCCACGGTCTTTTCCAGTCCATCGACTTCGGAGCCCGGTTCGTCGGGCTTGTCGTTGAGCCACTGGAGGGGCAGCGAAACCGGAGGCCCGGCGTCGAGCGCGGTGACTTCGAACTGTTCCTGGTGCTGACCCGGCACTGCGCGCACCTCGATCTCGCAGCCGAGTTCCTCACCGAGTGCCAGGCAGGCCTTGCGGGCCGGGCCCAGCAGGACTTCCGCGACGCGCGAGTTCACACTGACGGCGAGCTGACGACCGCAGAAGCGCGGCAGATCGTTCCGAATCTCGCGCAACACCTTGTAGGCCATGCTGTCGCTCGACAACACGTAGCCCCGGCCCTCGCAGTACGGGCACGGCTCGCACATCAACTGAACCAGATTCTCCCGCGTTCGCTTGCGGGTCATCTCGATCAAGCCGAGTTCCGAGATCTTCAGGATATTGGTTTTTGCCTTGTCGGAACGCAGAGCATCCTTGAGCTCGCGGTAGACCTTGTCGCGATTCTCGGCGCTCTCCATATCGATCAGGTCGATGATGATGATGCCGCCGATGTTGCGGAAGCGAAGCTGGTAGACGACTTCTCGAATCGCCTCGAGGTTGGTGCGCAGGACGGTCTCTTCGAGGTCGCGTTTTCCGACGAAGCGACCCGTGTTGACGTCGATCGCGGTCAAAGCCTCGCTCTGGTCGACGATCAGGTAGCCGCCGGATTTCAGCCAGATCTTCTTGCCGAGGTTGACGTCGATCGCCGACTCGATCTGGAAGTGGTCGAAGATCGGCGCGTCGCCGGTGTAGTGTTCCAGCTTCGGTTTGGGCTCCGCGACGAACCGCGTCAGGAAGTTTTTCATCTGTTCGTAGACTTCGCGGTTGTCGATGGCGATCCGCTTGGTCTTCGAGCTGACGAAGTCGCGAATCACGCGCAGCGGAAGGGGCAGCTCGGAATACAGGTCCGACGGAGTCGAGGCCGTGACCCGCTTCGACTGGATGTCTTCCCACACCGAAACCAGGTAGCGGACGTCCGCCTCCAAGTCGGCCTCGGTCGCGTTGTCGCCAGCGGTTCGAATGATGAACCCGAGGTCGGGGGGACGCAGCCGCGAGACGATGTCGCGCAACCTGCGGCGCTCGCGATCCGACTCGATGCGTCGGGAAACTCCGACCCGCGGTGACCAGGGTGTCAGAACCAGATGGCGGCCCGCGATGGAAATGTGCGAGGTGATGCGGGCGCCCTTGGTGCCGATCGGCTCCTTAGCGATCTGGACGATGATCTCCTGTCCCTCGCGCAGCATCGTATCGATGCTGGGAGGTTGGCGGCTGCCACCATTCTTTCGCGCGCCTCGTCCCCTTCGTCCGTTGTCGGCGGCATTCGGCTTGTTCGGGTCGAAGTAGTCGCCCGCATACAAGAAGGCGGCCTTCTCGAGCCCGATATCGACAAAAGCGGCCTGCATACCGGGCAATACGCGAGTGACTCGGCCCTTGGTCACGGTGCCCTGGACGTTCGACTCGGTTTCTCGCTCGATATGGAGTTCGGTGAAGGTGTTTCGCTCGACGATCCCGACGCGGGTTTCGCCCGACGTCGCGTTGATCACGATCTCGTTTTGCATTCGCCCAACCTTTGAAGGACGCGCGCCCTGGGGGAAGCGCAATCGTCCTTTGGCTTGGCAAGCCGGA
>JAJDAM010000680.1 GCA_029261905.1 Deltaproteobacteria bacterium | reverse complement strand
GCTCGAAAGACGGCTCGACGAGTTCGGCAAGAGAGTCGCCTGGATCGTGATCGCGCTCGCCATCGGTCTGTTGGCCATGGGACTTGCGACGCGCGGGGTTGATGACTTTCGCGTGTTGTTCTTGTTCGCAGTGGTACTCGCCGTTGCCGCCGTACCCGAGAGCCTTCCCGCGGTGCTCACGCTCGCGTTCGCACTGGGTGTCGAACGGATGGCTGCGCGAAACGCGATCGTCCGCAGGCTGAGCGCAGTCGAGGCACTGGGCTCGGTGACAGTCATCGCGACTGACAAGACCGGAACTCTCACCGAAAACGAGATGCGCGTCGATCGACTCGACAGCCCGGATGCTGAAGAGACGCTGCGGGCGATGATGCTCGCAAACGATGCGGATCTCGATTCTGGTGTGGGCGAACCCATGGAGACGGGTCTGCTGCGGTTCGCTGCCGGGCAGGGCGGCGACCCCACTGCACTGCGAAGTCGGCATCCGCGTGTCGATGAACGGCCCTTCGACGCCGAGTGGAAATTCATGCGTGCCACCGTCGAGACGGACGATGGAACCACGAGCTATCTCAAGGGTGCGCCGGAAACGATTCTGTCACGTTGCGTCCTGTCGGACGCCGAAGTCGCGCAATGGAGCGAGAAGATCGACGACTATGCGGCGCAGGGCTTCAGAACTCTGGCGTTTGCAAAACGTCCCGGCCAATTCGAGTCGGATCTCGAGTGGCTGGGGCTTGCTCTGTTGTGGGATCCGCCGCGCCCTGAAGTCCCTGACGCGATCGCGAAGGCGGCCGCTGCAGGAGTTCGGGTCATCATGGTTACAGGCGACCATCCAGCGACAGCGAAGGCCGTCGCTGAGCAGGTCGGAATCCGCTGCGAACGGGTCCTGACCGGAGACCAGTTCGACTCGATGGACTCGACACGACGGACCGAAGAAATTCGGAACTGCGACGTCTTCGCTCGAGTCACTTCGGCCCACAAACTCGAGATCGTGAACGCGCTGCGCGCCGACGACGAGGCCGTCGCGATGACCGGTGATGGGGTCAACGATGCGCCGGCCTTGAAGGCGGCCGACGTCGGCATCGCGATGGGAATCCGAGGGAGCGATGTCAGCCGCGAAGTCGCCGACCTGGTTCTACTCGACGATAATTTTGCGACACTGGTCGCGGCCATCGAAGAGGGACGCAGCATCTACGAGAACGTGCAGAAGTTCATCCGCACATTGTTCTCGACGAACCTGTCGGAAACGATTCTGATTGCGGTGGGTGCGCTGATCGTCTTCGGGCTGGGTGCCGCTGGCGATGAGCTACGGCTTCCGCTCGCCGCGGTCCAGATTCTGTGGGTGAACCTGCTGACGGATTCGTTGCCCGCGCTGGCACTCGCCACGGACCGCAACCCCGGTGCGATGGGGCAGCCTCCTCGTCCGGCTTCGGCCCCGCTGTTGGATCGTGCCTCGCTTCGCTTCGTCGTGATCGTTGGGGTACTGGGCGGGATCGTTGGGCTGGGACTGCTGGGAGGCCTGCCGCAGCTCGCGCACTCGACTCAATCGACACAGACGGTGGTTTTTTGCTTCCTGGTGTTCGTTCAGTTGTCGTTCGTGCTTCCGGCGCGGCGGGTCCATTGGCGTACACCGTTCAACTGGCTCGTGGTCGCCGCGATCGCGCTCAGTGCGGCCGCTCAGTTCTTGGTGTTGCTCGTCCCGGCAATGTCCACTGCTCTCCAGACGGTGCCGCTTACGCTGTCCCAAGCGATCTGGGTAGCGGTGGCGACGTTGGTCTGCTGGCTTCTCGCGGAGGTCACGGTGTTGCAGTCGCGAAGGTCGGCTCTGCGTTCCGCGTCTGCTTGAACGGTCGGGCCGCGAGTCCGCTGAGAAGGCTTCTAGCCTTCCCGGATGTAGCGGATGAGTTCTTCGTGCTGGCCTGCCAGCAGCCCTTTCTGGTGATCGAGGATGTCGATCGGCGTGACCATCCCGACCACGCGACCGCTATCCACGATCGGCACGTGGCGGAAGCCCTTCGCGACCATGACCTCGATCACGTCGTCGAGGTTGTCGTCGATGGAGGCCGTGTACGGGTTGCGCTTCATGTGCTGCGCGACCTTCACCTTGCGAAAGCCGTCCGGGTGCCCTGCGCAGCAGCGGACGACGTCGTTCTTGGTGAAAATTCCCACCAGCTTCTCACCGTCGTAGACGGCGAGCGAGCTGACGTCCGCCTCGAGCAGCTTGTGGACCGCGTCCTCGATCGAGGCGTCCTGCGAAATGCTCTGGACGCCACCGTGCCTCGTTCTCAAATCCTTGATGCGCTTCATTCGCACTCCTCCCCGCCCGTTCCGAGGTCACGATAGCAGGCCTCAGCGACTCGACGGGTAGTTGCGGATCGGCACGCGTCGCTCCGGATAGTCGGGATACTCTTGGTGGGCGCGTCGGAAATCGCGGCGCAACTGCAGCGCCGCTCGCAGTGCATCGCGACGGCTCACCTGGCCGACGAGTCGCCCGTCGTCGAGGACCGGGAAACGCCGCACTCGCAATCGCACGAACTCGTGGGCAAGCCCGAACAGATCGAGGCCAGGCTCCACGGTGTGGCATTCTGTCACCATCACCTCGGCGACGGTCTCGGCATCGTCGTGATCGTCGAACTGGTAGCCGGCGGAAGCCACCGCGCGCAGGCAGTCGAACTCCGAGAGCAGGCCCACCAGGGCTCCGTTTTCGTCCACGACTGGAGCCCCCGAGATCTCATTGGCAAGCAGTTCTTCTGCAGCGGCGGCAAGCGTGACCTCGGGACGCAGCGTGACGAGCGAGCGGGTCATAAAGTCGCGCACCGTGGGAACCTGGGGAATTTCCATGGGGACGCCCCTCCTGGCGGCGTCGGACCAGTTTACCACGCTGCCCTCGCCTAGCGCGGATCGCGTAGGGCTCGTAGGCTCCGGTTGCTGAAAGACTCGCTACAGCGCGAGGGGGGAGATGGCAGTTCATCGCATCCGCAAGGGCTTGGACCTTCCCATGCTCGGCGCGCCGGAGCAGCGGATCCACGATGCCCCGGCTGTTTCTCACGTCGCGGTGTTGGGTGACGACACGTCGGGCATCCGCGCGCGGATGGCCGTGGCCGAGGGCGAGCTGGTACGCCGCGGCCAACTCCTTTTCGAGGACCGCGCTCGCCCGGGCGTTCGTTACACCGCGCCCGGCGCGGGACGTGTGACGGCAATCTTCCGCGGGCAGCGGCGCAGCCTGCGCTCGGTCGTGATCCAGCTCTCCAGTTCCGAACGGGCCGGTCGCCCGCCGGAAGTGGAGCTGGAAAACTTCGCGTCCTGGCCTGACACTCTCGATGCCTGCCGCGCCGAGGACGTACGCTCAATGCTTGTGGAGTCGGGTCTGTGGGTCGCGCTGCGCGCGCGACCTTTCGGGCGAGTGGCCGATCCCACCGGCGCGCCCGATTCGCTCTTCGTGACCGCGATCGACACCCAGCCACACGCGCCCGATCCAACGATCGTCGTGGCCGAGGCACGCGCGGATTTCGAACGCGGACTGCAGTTGCTCGCCCTGTTGTGCAAGACGCCACCCATCGTGTGCGTCGCGGCGGGTTCGGAACTCGCCGCGGGGCTCGATGTACCCGTTCGCGTCGAGGAGTTTCGCGGACCCCATCCGGCCGGGAATCCGGGCGTCCATATTCATCACCTGGCGCCGGTATCGCGTGAGCGGACTGCCTGGCACATGGGCTACCAGGACGTGATCGCGGTGGGGCGCCTGTTCGCTACGCGGCGGTTGCCGGTGGAGCGGGTCGTGGCGTTGGCGGGTCCGTGCGTGGCGCGGCCGAGGCTTTTGCGCACGCGGCTCGGCGCGTCGATCGGACAGCTCACCCACGGCGAGCTGCACGAAGACGAGCGTGCCGTGCGGCTGATCTCGGGCTCCGTGCTCTCGGGCAAGCGCGCGGAGGGCCCCGAAGTCGGCTTCCTCGGTCGCCATCACCTGCAGGTGAGCGCGCTGCCCGAAGGGGGCGAACGCCGCCTGCTGGGTTGGGCGGCGCCGGGCAGCGATCGCTTCTCGCTGATACCGGTCTTCGTGTCGCGCCTTTTCCGCGGGCGCAACTTCAGCTTCACGACCGACACCCATGGTTCTGCACGACCGATCATGCCGATCGGTACCTACGAGCGCGTACTGCCGATGGACATCCTCGCCACCTATCTGCTGCGCGCGCTGCGCGTGGGCGACACCGAGCAGGCGGAGAAACTCGGCGCGCTAGAGCTCGACGAAGAAGACCTCGCGTTGTGCAGCTTCGTGTGCCCGGGCAAGACCGACTTCGGTCCCTACTTGCGCGCAAACCTCGAGCGCATGGAAAAGGAGGGCTGATGTCGCGCTTGCGCGATCGCCTGGATCGGATCGCTCCGCACTTCGGGGAGGGCGGCCGCCTCGAGCGCCTGCACCCGGTGTGGGAGGCGTTCGACACCCTGCTCTATACGCCCGGTCGGGTGACCCGCACCAGCTCGCATGTCCGCGACGGGCTCGACTACAAGCGCATGATGACCATCGTGGTGGTGGCACTGCTGCCCTGCTTCGCGATGGCGTTTTTCAACACCGGGTACCAGGCGAGCCTCGCGATCCAAGCCGGGGCGCCGCCGCTCGGTGACTGGCAGAATGCGCTGTTTCAGGCATTGGGCGGTCACTACGACCCGGCGAGACTGCTCGACTGCGTGCTGCTCGGCGCGTTGTACGTGCTGCCGGTCTACGCGGTCGCGATGGCCGCGGGCCTGGGCATCGAGCTGGTCTTCGCGGTCGTCCGGCGCCACGAGGTGAGTGAGGGCTTTTTCGTCACCGGCGCGCTGATACCGCTGATGTTGCCGCCGACGATTCCGTTGTGGCAGGTAGCGCTGGCCACGGTGGTCGGGCTCGTGTTCTCGAAGGAGGTCTTCGGGGGTACGGGCATGAACTTCATGAACCCTGCGCTGGTGGTACGCGCCATTCTCTTCTTCGCCTACCCGGCCGACATCAGCGGCGACGCGCCCTGGATCGCGGCCGATTTCGTCGAGGTGGACGGCTTCACGGGGGCCACGCTACTGGCACAGGCGTCCGCCGTGCCGGGCGCGCTCGAGGGCGCCTCGTGGTGGCGCGCTTTCGTGGGCCTCGTGCCCGGCTCGATGGGCGAGACCTCGACGCTCGCTTGTCTGCTTGGCGCCGTGCTGTTGATTGGGACTGGGGTGGGCTCGTGGCGCACCATGGCCGGGGTGGTGGTGGGAACGGTGTTGCTCTCGGTGCTGCTCAACCAGGCCGGCTCGACGACGAATCCGATGTTTGGCGTTCCCTTCTGGTGGCACATGGTGCTCGGCGGCTGGGCCCTCGGCACCGTCTACATGGCGACCGATCCGGTCAGCTCGAGTTACACCGACGGCGGTCGCTGGCTCTACGGGATCGGCATTGGTTCACTCTGCGTGTTGATCCGCTGCGTGAACCCGGCTTACCCCGAGGGCATGATGCTCGCCATCTTGTTCATGAACATGTTCGCGCCGTTGATCGACCACTACGCGATCCGACGCAACATCGCACGGAGGCTGGCGCGAGGCCGTGCATAGCACCCGTCACACGATCGTGTTTACACTGCTGCTCTGCCTCGTGTTCTCGCTGGCGGTGTCGGCAGTGTCGGTGGCGCTGCGCGAGCGGCAGCAGGAGAACCAGCGCCTCGACCGCATCCGCAACGTGCTGCAGGTGGCGGGGTTGATCGAGAGCGGCGAGCGCCCGTCGCGCGACGAGCTGGCCAGGCGGTTCGAGGCGAACCTCGAACCGCGTCTGGTCGATTTGCAGTCGGGCCAGTACGTGGAAGGCGCCGACCCGATGGCATTCGATCAACGGCGCGCTGCGGCCGATCCCGCGCGCAGCCGGCCGGCGCCAGAAAACCGAGCCAAGGTGCGTCGCATCCCGGACCAGGCGTTGGTGTACCTGCTCGTGCCCGACGGTGAACTCGCGGGCATCGTGTTGCCGGTCGCCGGCTATGGGCTCTGGTCCACGATGTACGGCTACCTGGCCCTCGAGGCCGACGCACGCACCATCCGAGGCCTGACCTTCTACGAGCACGGCGAAACCGCGGGCCTCGGTGGCGAGGTCGACAACCCGCGCTGGAAGGCGCTGTGGTCGGGACGGATGGCCTTCGACGCGTACGGTGAGCCGCGAATCGCCGTGGTGAAGGGCCGGGCCGGCGGACTCGCCGAGGACCCTTACAGCGTAGACGGACTCTCGGGCGCTACGCTCACTTCGAACGGAGTGACGCACCTGCTGCAGTTCTGGTTGGGCGAACAGGCCTTCGGTCCGTATCTGGCTGGGCTGCGATCACAGGTAGGGAGGGGACCGTGATGAGTTCGCGCGACGTGCTGCTCGATCCGCTGATCGACAACAATCCGATCGGACTTCAGGTGCTCGGGATCTGCTCGGCATTGGCCGTCACCACCAAGCTCGAAACCGCAGTGGTCATGAGCCTTGCCGTGGTCTTCGTGATCACCACTTCCTGTGTCGCAGTGAGCCTGCTGCGCCACCAGATCCCCGAGAGCGTGCGCATCATCACCCAACTGACCATCATCGCCTCGATGGTGATGATCGCCGATGAGGTGCTACGCGCTTACGTGTACGATATCAGTCGACAGCTT
>JAJDAM010000679.1 GCA_029261905.1 Deltaproteobacteria bacterium | reverse complement strand
CAGCGCGTCGGCGTCGAGCGTATCGTAGAGCGTCCGGGGGCCGACTTGGCTGCCCGCCACGTAGATCGTGTTCGATGTGGGCGAGTAGGCGATCCCGGACTCGGCGCGGCCGGGGCCATCTACATTGACCATCGTGGTCTCGCATTGCGTACCGAAAACATCGCACGCCGGATCGATCAGATAGATGCCGCCGGTGAACTGCGAAGAGGCGTAGAGACGATCGTTTCGAGAGTCGTAGGCGAGACCGTTGAAGTTGCTCCCGCCGCCAAGCCTCAGCGTTCCCAGCAGGGTGCTCGAAGCGTCGTCTGGGTCGATCTCGTATAGACCGGCGAAGACTTGCGAGTCGATCGCGAACAGATGGTCGTCCGAGGCCGAGGCGGTCGCGCCCGGGTCGTACGCGAGCCCGCGCAAGTCGGTCACTCCGTTGATCGAGCCCACGAGTGAAGCGCTGCCATCGGCGGGATTGATCTGCAACAGCACATCGTCACCCGCAGTCGGTGACACCGCGTAGGTGATGCCTCGATCGTCTGCGTAAGCAAGCCCGTGCGGGGTGTAGCCCGAACTGAACTCACCCCCATCCGTCCAGCCTCCGGGAATCCCACTCATCACCAGCGGATCATTCGGAGTATCCCCTTGCTGGGCCGACGTACCGGCCGACGCCACCAGCGTTACCGAGGCATCCGAACCCACCTCGCCACAAATGCCTCCAGAGCAGATCCCGGTGGTGCCCGGCTCGCTGCACGCCATGCCGTCGGATGCGATGACGGCCGGCGAGGTGTGGCACGCGCAAAGCGCGCCTGTACTGGTGCGCTGTCCGCGAAATTCGTCGCACTCATTCGTGCTGACGCAGTCGCCACCGCTCGTGCCGCCCATCAGCACGCAGCTGTTCGTCGTCTCGGGCGGGGGTGGGGGTAGGGGGTGTTGCAGGCAAGCGTTGTGGCCACGCTCGTGGGCCAGCGTGTTGGCGAACACGCCGAAATCCGTGTCGGCACGGATGTCGATGACGATCGTGAGATCTTCCGAATTGGAACCGCAAAGGGGTGTCGTCGCGCAACCAATCGGATTTCCTGGGCCATCACAAAACGTGATTCCACCCACGATGAAGGCGCGGGTGCCGGTTGCATCCACGAGGTCGAGATTGTCGAATTCCGCTTCGCTATCGATGCTCGACCAGGTGTTTCCACCCGGATCGCTGAAACTGTTCACCGACACCGCGGTCACGTCGTTGCAGCAAGGGGTGTCGAACGGTCCGCTGTAGCCCGTCAGGATGATGGCTGCATCGTCGGAGGCTTGTTCGATCAGCGCCTGGTAGGACGAAAGCGGGTTGGCTCCATCGATCAGGCTGTCGTGGACGTACCACTTGATGTCGTGGACCGCGACATCGGGCGACTGCGCCGATGCGGTGACTGCGAGACCCAGAAACGCGAAGGTCCAAGCGGCGATCGCGATCCCCGTGCGGCGCGATGCCAGCGTGACGCGGTTCATTGGGTCGCCTCTGGCCGCAACGTGGGTTCGGAACGCAGCCGCTGAAGCAGGACCAAAGCGGCGCCCGCACCGGGGTCGGATTCCAGCTGCGAGATCTCCGCCAGAAGTTCGGCGGCATCCTCGCGGCGAGAAACCGCCAATCCATTCAAGACCTGAGATCGCATCGTGTCGGCCAATCCGTCCGATCGACGTCCTGCCATCCGCCAGCGGGGCGGCTTCACTCCGTTTCGCGCTCGACGGGCGAGCCAGGCGAGCGCGCGGTCGTCTGTCCGAGACAGATGTCCCATGGCTACGGGCACCGCGACACGAGCGCGATAGACCCCGGGCCCGACATCGCCAGGTTCGTCTCGGCCATACCACTCGAGTGTCTCGAAGGTTTGTGGGTGAGCGCTGATTCCGAGCGCCAATACGATGTTCGAATGGAATTTTTCGCGGTCGCCCGAGCGCAGAAACTCCGCCAGATGGGTTGCGCCGGCTGCAGTGAGTTGGTGCGCGCGTTCCTCGGGCAATCCCTCGTAATAGACGGCGAAGACGAGGTCTTCGGCAGCCTGCGCTTCGGGCGAAATCGCCGACGCGGTGGCAGCCACTCCCGCCAGAACTCCGATCGAAGTTCCCACGAAGGAGAGCAGGGCGCACAATATGGTGACCGAAGCGCGTCGGTTGGCTGTTCGAGCCATCTCCCCCCCGGAGCTATCCAATGATCACGCGGTGTGCAGCGCCCCGCGGATGTTTTTCGACTTACTGAGTTCCGCTCGGAGCGAGACTACCAGCCCGCCACGGGTGCTACCACGCCGGTCCATTCCCACAGATTTCACGATCGCGTGCCGTGGACCGAGGAGCGATCGTCGGCACTCGCGTACTGCGGTCTCGGTTGCGGTCAGGGTTGTACTCTCGCTTGAACTCGGCAGAGCACTCGGAGGTTCTCTTCGAGTTGTGCTTCGGGAACGTTCCGTCGCGGAGGCCCCGCCCTTGGCGACCGCTTGCGCCACGAAGGGACGGCGCGCTTCACTACCGAAAGCGACGGACGGACTGTCGTGGCGAAAGAGTCCAAAAAGTCACGCAAATTCAATAGCCTGCGGGCATTGCGACGTTGACGGAAAGAAGCGTCGCTTCTATATTGCGGTGCCCCCCAACGAACCTGGTATTCCTGCCGGGCGCTCTTACCGAACACCCCATTCAAGCGACCGACCTACGCAACCCGCGTACGTCGACACTTCCGCCGGGCCAGACGCGTTTTCCGGCGCCCGGAGAGTACCCGGAGAGTACCCGGAGAGTAGACGAGCATGACCCGAATTCTGGCACTGACCTTCGGATTGCTGATCGCGGGCGCCGCGCTGTATGTGCTCGGCTCCGGTGCACCCGTGCCCAGTGTCTCGTCCGGACCGCCTCACGATTCGATCGATGATGCATCCCGCGCCCGACTCGACGATGTGTTGCGCGACGCCGATGGTTGACTGACGTGGAGATCTTGCGCGATCGACACGCCTTCGAGCGCGAAGAATCGGAGCGTCTGGCTCCGTTCGCTTGCAAGAGTGGTGAGTCGCGTGGGCGTGTCATCGCAGAGGCCGAGCACGCCTACCGCGCCGCATACGGGCGAGACCGCGATCGGGTGATCCACTCGGCTGCGTTCAGGCGGCTCGAGTACAAGACGCAGGTATTCGTCTACCACGAGGGCGACCACTACCGGAATCGGCTGACCCACACCATCGAGGGAAGCCAGATCGCTCGCACCATTGCCCGCGTGCTTCGATTGAATGAAGAACTCGCCGAAGCGGTCGTGCTTGCGCACGATCTGGGGCACACGCCCTTTGGGCACGCCGGCGAGCGGGTGTTGGCCGACTTGATGTCCGATCACGGGGGCTTCGACCACAACCGTCAGAGTCTGCGCATCGTCGACCTGCTGGAAGAACGTTACCCGGGTTTTCGCGGCTTGAATCTCACCTATGAGACACGCGAAGGGATCTTGAAACACGGTTGCAATTGGCCGCATCCAGTCGAAGTACCCGAGCTGCTCGCTCAGCCCAACCTGGAAAGCCAGGTGGCGGACCACGCGGACGAGATCGCCTATACGGTGCACGACCTCGACGACGGCCTTCGGTCCGGTTTGCTTCGCGTCGAAGAACTCGAATCGATCGAGCTCTGGCAGCAGACTTTCGTCGAAGTGACGGGTCGATTGGGTGGGGCCTCCGAACGAGTACAACTCGCGCAGACGATCAGGGCGCTGATCGACCGCCTCGTTACCGAACTGGTCAACGAATCGGCCGCGCGCTTGGCGCAGACGGGCGTGGCCAGCGTGGACGAAGTGCGCACGACCGACACTCCGTTGATCGGTTTCGGGGAACATCTGGCGAATCAGCGAGCCGAGCTTCGCGCGTTTCTATACGAGAACCTCTACGAACATCCGCGGGTGGCGTTGGCGAGCGATCGCGCTGCGATGGCGATCCGCGACCTGTTCGCTCATTTTCGCGACGACCCGAACTGCCTGCCCCAACATGTCCAAGAGCGTTTCGCGATTGACGGTGAGGTTCGGGCGGTGTGCGACTATGTGGCTGGAATGACCGATCGGTTCGCGTTCGACCAGCACCGCGAGCTGGCGACACCTGCCGCGTCGCGCGGTTCCGCAGATGGCTGAGCTCGGGTTGGAACGGCGATTTTTGGAGTTGCGGGCTCGCGCTGCCCTCCGGGGTAAATTCGCCTCAATGGAGGCTTGCCGGCCGGGGGCCAGCGGGGCCGCAGGGGCATCGGGGAACAAGACTCGCCACAAGGCCACAGAATTGCTGGCGAGTCGGGGCGAGGACCTCCATTCTTACGATCTTTCAGGGGTTATCGGGTTTCCGGCGGTTGGCCGGGGTTCGGCTGGCCCTTTCTCAAATCATACGGAGAGCTCTCGATGAGCCCGCCGAACCAGATAGGGCTGCCTGAGGCCTTGGAGCGCGCTGCGAGCGCGCTCAAACAAGATGCGGATGCCATCCGGCCTGCAAACGGCGACCCGTTTGCATTGCTCGACCTGCTCGACCCCGATGCAGCGGTGCGGGTCCTCGAGTGGCTCCTCGTCAACGAACCCGGCGCTGGCGCGGAGTTGGCGGATGAATGGGCAGATGCGGGCGGCGATGCGGCAGCGCCGCTGATCAAGATCTCGCCGGATGGCTTGCCCAAGCAGGCCCGCAAAGCGCTCAAGCGCGCCCACCACCGGATGCGGTCGCGGGGCGAGTCGATACCGGAGCCGAAGCAAGCCGCGGTGGTCGCCAAACTGCCCGATGTAAAGGACGAAATCGCTGCCGCTCTGGTCTCGGTCGTCGACGCACGCGGGACGCGAGTCGCCTATCTGATCGATGCGCACCCGATGGGCGGAGCTCGACTGATGGTCGCGGCGCTGAACGAGAGCCTGGGTGTCGTCGAGTTCGACGTCTTCAACAGTGGTCGCAGCAAGATCAAACAGTTCATTCGCGATACGACGAATCGCAAGCAATACCCGGCCGTTTCGGCTCCGATCGACGCGGTACAGGCGCTCATTACCCGCATCGCCGGCTACCACCCCAGCGATCGACCGCTGCCGCGGTCGTTCTCCGAGTGGCGCGCGCGAGTGAGGCCCGCTGAAGGGACCCCGACACCGGGCGAGCTGGCCCGTGCGGAACTCGCAGAATCCGAAGACACAGATGCCGCGATCGCGCACGTCGCTGCGCTGGTCAGCGACGGCAAGCTGGGCCCGTGGCCGGCCGCGAGTGAGGTGCTGCAGCCGATCGCAGAGGCGCTCAACGACGCGGCGTGCGGAGTCGTGGTCGTTTCGCCGACTGCGCGCCAGGAGCAGATCGATCGCGCGATCGAAGAGGCCATCGACACCGTTTTCGACGAAGCGTTTGCCCGCCGTACGGCGGAACGCTTCGAAGAGAGTTCATACTTCTACTGGAAGCTCGACCAGATCGATGACGCTTCGGCGTGTTTGGTCGCCGCTACCGCATTTCGCAGCCAGGACTCGAGTTGTCGCCCGATTGGGCGCGCGATGCTCGAAGTGATCCTGGCGCCGGTGTTGAAAGCCGCCGGTGAATCATCCAAGGAGCAGGAGGGGGACAGTGATTCCCTCCTGGTAGAACCCTGAGTACGTTGCTTGGACAAGGACGTGTCTGGCGCGCTTCGCTACCGAAGAATTCGGCCAGCGTAGTGCTCTCGACTGCAAAGGGGCCACTCGCTGAAGGCAACCCAGAGCTCAAGGAATTAAAGATCGAGATACCGCTTTCGAAGTGGTGTCTCGTCGTAAAACACGTGCACTCGGACCGCAAACTGCTGGGCGGAATCCTGTTGGATTTCGCCAAGCACAAAGAGCGCGTCAGCGCCGCGGTGGGCAACGATCGACTCTACTCGGAACTACAGCGCGTCATTCTCGACGCGACCGTCAGCCTCGTCGAAGTCGGCCAGTTGGTCCTCACGCTGCCAGAGGTCTCTTCGGAGTAGGCGCACACCTGGTGTGCCACCCCGGTCCGAAACGAATCGAGGGAGAAACAACTATGAGACGCCGATTTGGGCGAGGGCGAAAAGGTCGAAGTTCCGGTGGGTCGCGCACCACGAGCATCGATGCCGCCCGCATATTCGAAAAGATCGTAGAAGCAAAGCTGGTCTCGACAGAATCACTCGAGCCGGTGAACTCGGAAGCCTTTCCGGACACCTACGCCGCCGTCGGAGTCGGCGAAGGCGAGGGTGGCCGCAAACTGGTCGTAGCGTTCTCGCCCGACCACGGCGGAGATGCAGCACTGGCCGGGCTCGCCCATGCCCAGGCTCTGGCGGCCAGCGAGGGATTCAATGGCGATGTCATCGCCGTGTGTCCGCAATGGTCCATTGCCGCGCGGCGGCGACTCGCACTCCTCGGCCAGGGAGACTTCTCGTTTCGAGCCATCGCGGCGTCGGCGTTGGCCGACGGAGAAAATGCTGTCGTTTCGGTCGATGCAGCGGAGAGCGCAGCATGGCTCCCCGCGGCTCGGGTCGCGGACCGTCTCGTGTCGAGCGCGGATCGGGAATTGTTTGCTCGTGGTCTGGCGGCATTGGAAGGGTTGGCGGCCAAGCACGGTGGTGTGGTTCGCGGGGCGGGCTCGTGTGTCGAGTTCGTTCTGCTCGCGCGACGCGTAGCGTTGATTCGTGCCGACGATGGCGCCGTTTCGCTCGAAACGATTCTCCCCGAGAAGTCGAACGAGAAGATCGACGCGAGCCAATTGGCGACCGTACTGGATCGCTTGGAAGGCCAGCTGCGCAAACGTCTGAACGATCGAAGGCTCCGAACAGCCGAAGAAGGCGTGCGCTCCCGGTTGTGGAGCGTACTAGCGACAGAGGAGAAGGTGCGCCAACCCACGGCGTGGCCGCTGGGCGGTACCGATGTCGAAATTTTGGATTTCACCGGAGTCGGTACCGACGGCATCCCTGTCGTCGGCGCGTTGCGATCGCGGCTGACACTGCAGGCACTGGGCCTGATCCTCGATGCAGTGGGTGAGCTGAAGTCGGCATTCCCGGCGCTGCTGGCCGACGCGGAAGCACCCGTACGATTGGACGCAGTGCGCTTGGCGCTGGCGGCGGCCGAATACGAAGAATCTGCACTGTCCCTGCTTCCGTTGCTCGCGGTCGATCACAAGACCTACGACATCGTGACACACCGGGGGCGGGATTCCGAGATCGTGTTGCGTGGTGAGGGCGCTGCCGCGGCACAGCCGAAACCGGCGAGTTCCTCGAGGAGACGTGCGCCTCGCAAGCCGGTCGATGCGGAGCGCGATGGCGATGCGAGTGACGATTCCGCTGCGTCCGCCGAAGGAGCCGAAACGGCTGCCGACGCGGGATCGGACGCTGAGGCTCGACCGGGCTCCGGGCGCCGGCGGCGCGGGAGAGGACGCCGCGGCGGTTCGCGAACTGGCCGCGAGTCGACCGATTCGAGCGAGTCGAATGATGATGCTGGGGAATCGGATTCGAAAGCCTCGTCCGACTCGGGCACCGAAGGGCCGAGCGAACCGCGCTTCGACTCGATTTCGCTGTTCGATCTCGATGACGGCAACGGCGACGAGCCCGCAGCG
Organism: Deltaproteobacteria bacterium; assembly: GCA_029261905.1. GTDB lineage: Bacteria > Myxococcota_A > UBA9160 > UBA9160 > SMWR01 > JAJDAM01. Next base: position 1,792 of record JAJDAM010000679.1, on the reverse strand, counting down.
CGTCGGTCGCGACGGGGCCGTGGGCGACGTCGAGGCCGGGCCAAATCGGGCGAGGAGGGGGGCGAATCGGATGGCGAATCGGAGGCTCCAGAACCCGGAGCCGCCGACGAAGCAGAGCCAGAATCGCGGGGACGTGGTCGTGGCCGCAGCCGTGGCCGTGGCGCGCGAAAGAGCGTTGAACGTGCCGCAGACGACGAGAAGCCGAGCGGGCGCGACGATTCATCGGATGATGATGACGACGACGACGACGATAGCGTCGACGACATCAGTGATACCGCGCTGCCCGTCGTCGCCGATATCGACGAACCCGATCTGAAACCGGTTCCCGAGTACGACGACGACGACTCCGATGACTCGGATGACGACTCAGATGACGGTCCAGCCGTCCGCCTGGCCGAAGTGGTCGAAGAGGACGATGCCCCCACCGCAGAAGAAAGCGACCTGCGGCGTCCGCGGCGACGCGCAGCGATCATTGCGCACGCAGACCGCGGGTCCATCATCGCTGCCATCTTGTTGGCCCGCGATCTTCGTATGCTGGAGGGCTTCTGGGTCTTTCCGCAAGACGATTTGATGACGTTCTTTCGCAGCATCGCCACCGACTTGCGCGAGCAGACTCCGATCTATCTGGTCGGCTTCACGGCGTCACCAGCGCGAGACGTGATTCAGGCGGCCTCGTTGTATGCCGGGAGAATCGCCTGGTTCGACCATCACGACTGGCCACCCGAAGATCTCGACAGCCTGCGCGAAACGATCGGTGCACAGAATGTAACCGTGACGCCTGGCAACGAGACATCGGTTTCGGCGGTCTTGATCGAGAGAACACGCCGGAGTCGCTTTTCGGACAAGATCGTCGAATTGGCGACGGGTCGATTCACCGAACACGACTTCGAGCGATGGGGCCGCGTGTGGTGGGAGAGGCTGGCGTCGATCGCCGAACAAGCGGGGGATCGTCGCGCCGAAGTCGACGCGATGCTCGTCGGGCGTCCCAGCGATCTCGCGCGAGAAGCCGCGAAGCTCACACCGCCGCCGCCACCTGAAGTGGCGTTCGTCGCGAGTCGCGATTTTCGGATCGTACACTTCGGCGGGTATCGGATGGTCGTAGTACCGGTCCCGCCCGAATTCGATCTCCACCTGACCGCACGGGTAGCGAGGGAGCGCTACGAAGCGGAGCTTTCGCTCAGCTTCATCGAAGGCGAGGAATTGATGGCCTTCAGTGGCGACGAGGGGCGCACGAAGCGCAACCTCGACATGCTCTCGATGGCAGCACACCTCGATGGGAAACACGATTGGATCGAGAAGCTGTCGAGCGAGGATTACGTTGCTCGGATTCGCGTCCACGATTTCGCCGCGCACCCAGACCGACTCGACGAGGTGATCTCTCAGATCGCGATGGGTCGATCGATTCTCGAGGGCTAGAACCAGCCGAATGGACGTCTCCATGAATCTCGTCGAGATTTTCTCGTCGATCCAAGGGGAGGGGACGTCCGTCGGCGCGTCGACTCTCTTCGTGCGTTTCGGCGAGTGTGATTTGCGCTGTCGTTGGTGCGACTCGCCGCATACCTGGAAGCCGGCTGACGAATGCCGGCTCGAGGTTCGGCGCGGCACAGGAGAGTTTCGCTCCGTGCTGAACCCGCTCGGGATCGGCGATGTCGTGGCAGCCGCCGATGCACTCCAGGTGGCCGAACACGAATTCGTCAGCCTGACCGGAGGGGAACCGCTGCTGCAACCCGTCGCGGTTCGTGAGGTCGCCACGGCATTGCGGGCACGCGGGCCACGCATCCTGCTGGAAACC
>JAJDAM010000678.1 GCA_029261905.1 Deltaproteobacteria bacterium | reverse complement strand
CCCCCGTCGCTCTCGGATCGAACAGCGGATTGCGTGTGTCGCCGTTGTGTCTGGGAACCATGAACTTCGGACAGCCCGGTCGCGGACATCAGGGGGACTGGACGCTCGGCATCGACGAAGCACGGCCGATCTTTCAGGCAGCAATCGAGCATGGCGTGTTCTATTTCGATTGTGCAGACATCTATGGTGTGGGAGCGAGCGAGGAGGTGGTCGGCAAGCTTCTGAACGAGTTGCTTCCGCGGGACGAATACGTGCTCGCGACGAAGCTGGCGATGCCGATGGGCCGCGGGGCCAACCAAGGGGGGCTGTCACGCAAGCACATCATGGAAGGCATCGACCGGAGTCTCGCCCGACTCGGTCACGACTACGTCGATCACCTGGTGATCCACCGGCATCCGCATGCGATCCCGGGCCAGGTGCCGACACCCATCGAAGAGACGCTCGAGGCGCTGCACGATGTGGTGAAGGCCGGAAAGGCGATGTACCTGGGAGCGTCATCGATGTTCGCGTGGCAATTCGTCGAGCTGCAACTGACGGCCGAAAACCACGGCTGGACGAAATTCATTTCGATGCAGAACCACTACAACCTCATTTACCGAGAAGAAGAACGGGAGATGAACCCGTATTGCAATCGGACGGGGGTCGGGCTGACACCGTGGTCTCCACTGGCGCGCGGAATCCTCGCAGGTTCGTATCGAGGAGGTTTCGACCAGGGCACCACCAACCGCTCTCAGGGCGTCGATCGGATGCGGACGCAGAGCCTGTACCGAGGAGACCGCGATTTCGATATCGCTGATCGCGTCATCGAAGTCGCTGAGAAGTACGGCCACTCGCCGGCGCAGATCGCGGTCGCCTGGCTGTTGAGTAAGCCTGCGGTCGATGCGCCGATCGTCGGTGTTTCGAAAGTCGAGCAGCTCGATCAGCTGGTCGCCGCAGCCGAGATCGACCTCGATGAAGCGACGATTGCGTATCTCGAAGAGCTGTACCAGCCGGTCGAAAACCTGCTCTCGTCCGGGAGTTCGTGAACATCGTCGGGAAGGTCGCATCTGCGCCGTGATGACTTCGATGCATTCGTAGATGCGCAACAGCGATAAACAGCGCTGTAAGATTCCTCGAACACTGAATTCGACGGGTGTTCGCAGCTCTCCGGCTCGGGGAAATTCAACCCATTGCAGATCCGCGCCGATACTCAGAAGGTATGGCGGAACGCAGTTTCTCGAGACGGGTCGAAGTGCGCGTTCCGTCGCGGGACTTCGCGAATGGCGTCCGAACCGCCCTCGAACGGTTGGGATATGACCTGATACCGGTGTCCGTGGGGGCGCCTGCTCCCGACGTGAGGATCGTGGCCGGCAGCCGACTGCGACGACTGCCCGAGGCGCTGAGCGAACCGGTGATCCTGATCGGCGGCAATCCCTATCACGATGATCCGCGCGTGGTCGGTATCTTGCAGCGGCCCGCTCGGCTACTCGATCTCTACATACTATTGCAGGAAGCGGTCGAGCCGAGTCCTCGTTCCGTACCGCGGATTTCGACGGCTCTTCCAGCCCGCGGCGTCCGCGGTGGTACCGATCGTTCGGGCTCCATCGTCTCGCTGTCTGAACGGGGTTGCTGCCTGCGCACCACCGAAGCGCTTCCGGGGGACGGCAATCTTCAGCTCGAGTTCACGCTCCCGAGCGGCGGTCTGGTCAACACATCGGCAAGCCCGAGATACCGGACCCACAACAACACCGGATTGATGTTCGATCGCCTTCCCGAAATCTCGCGCTCCGCGATTTCCGAGTTCATCAATCACTCGTTGACGGCACGCGTCTGAATGCCGACCGAACCCAATTTGGTTCCGAGTGTGGTGCAGGCGCTGGTGATGTTCGTGGGGACCCTAGACCGGTTGGAGTGACGCGGTGTAAGTTCCCGAAATGACATCGCCCATTTCAGCCTACCTGGTCGCCAACGCGAGGTTCCACGACACGGATTTCGCCCGCTTGCAGATTCTGCAACTGCTGGGCGAAGACGAATCGGTTCGCACTCGTGTGGCTGACAGTTTCGCTGACGCCGATGCAATCGGGAACGCCGATTTCCTGATCACGTATACCTGTGACCTGAGGCCGACCGAGCAGCAGGAGCAATCACTTCGCGACTTTGTTTCCGCGGGCGGTCGTTGGATCGCACTGCACGGCACAAACGCGATACTCGATATCTCGGCCGGGGGAATGATCTGCCCACGAACCCACAACACGTTCATGGAGACGCTGGGGAGTCGTTTCATTTCTCACCCCGCGATCGCGCCTTACCAGGTCACGGTGTCGGACCCTGAACATCCGCTCGTGAGGGGCATCGAGTCGTTCGAGGCATCCGACGAACTCTATCTGTGCGAGTACTACGGAGACGTCAAGCCGCTGCTCGAGACGCGTTACACCGGAACCTTCCACACCGGCTACGTCGAAAACGAATGGCCGACTGACGATCCCCGGCTCGTCGCCTACACGCATTGCGTCGGTGATGGCGAAGTCCTGTACATCACGTTGGGCCATTGCTGCGGGAAGTACGACATGCAGCCGATCCAGGAAGTCGCGGAGGTCGTTCGGGGTTCTTGGGACCATCCCGCCTATCGGGAGCTGCTGAGGCGCGCCGTCGAGTGGGGGAAGAGGCGGCTGTGAGAAGGCTCGGCTGACGCGACCGTGCTTCGCGGTCGCGTGTGTGCTTCTGAACCGCTCTGTGTCAGTCGGCGGGTGACCATGCAAGAGGAAAGACGTCGGGGAAATCGCTCAGCGGTTGCCCCGACTTCGGCTCGTGGGCGTACAAGGCGGCCGGATCGGGGATGATCTGGCCGGGCCGATTCAGATAGCGGACATCTCGGCCTGCCCAGAGTGAGGCGTGTGCACGACGCGGATGCGGCAATTCCACATTGCCCAGCGCGGAGTGCAGGATGTTGCCGTGAAACAGAATCACGTCGCCTGGTTCCGATGCCCAGCCGATGATTTCGTAGGAGTCGCGGCTCGAATCGATATCCGGTACCAGCGGTAGGCGCGTGTCACGAACGCCGCTCCAGTAGGTCCAATCGTTGTACGTTTCGAGCCCGAGCATGGGTCGGTCGAGCGGCGCGTTGTCGAGCAGCGCGCGCGCCTCGGCGTCGAGTTCGGGGTCCCGGCCGGCGAGCGGTCGGTAGGTGACATTCCACAGGTGAGAGCCGCGGACGAATTCCAGCGCGACGTTGCGCGGGACCGAATCGGGCGAGATCCAGGCTCGGATCACGTCGTGGCCGTCGATGTTGTAGTAGCAGGTGTCCTGATGCCACGGTGTCGGTGAGATCACGCCTTTGCTCTTGTAGAAGCCCTGGTCCATGTAGAAACGGACGGGGCTGCGCAGCGCCGATCCGACGATCTCGGCTACTGGCGATTCTTCGACGATCCGTCGCAGCAGCGCGGATCGCGATGCGGGGAACTGGTCGACCCGCAGTTCGATGCCGGCGAGTCCGGAAAATTGGTCGGGCTCGGCGATCGCGTCGTCGATCCCGTCGCGGACGATATCGATCCACTCGGGTGACAGGATGCCCTTGATCAATACGGCGCCGTCTCGTCCGAACGCCTCGATCTCTTCAGCGCTGACGGCACGCAGCGGTTTCGCTCTCATGCCAGGAAGATACGTCAGATCAGTGCCCGCGTTGAGTCGACCGGTGTGTCGGATACAATATCCGGGATGCTGGATCCGCAACGTGCGCGTGAAATCGGGTTGTCGCTGCGCCGGATACGGGATGATGTGGTGGCGCAACCGACTGCTGGCCTGCGCCGCGAGTGGTACCAGGGCAACGGCGATTTCTTCGATCTGTTTCTGGACCGGAACGCGGATTCGGGGGTCGGTTGGCTGCAGATGTCCCGCGGCGGCCGCTACATCGAATGCGATTTCGCGAAGCAGTTTTTCGTCACCGGAATCACGGGCGATCGCAAGCCCCGCGAAGTCGCGCATCCCCATTCGCAGGAACTCTTGCCGGATCCACTACCGGATATCGGACTCCTCGACGATCTGATCCGGATTCTCGGCTCGCGCTCGAACGAGGTGGCATTCGAAGGGCTCACGAACCAGCTGCGCGAATTCCGGGCTTCGATCCAGTCAAACGATTCCGAGTGATTTCGCTTGGCTCCGTGATGCGGCTGTTCAGATCAGCAGGCGCTCGCGCAACCGGGAACGCATCGCTTCGTCGATGCCCGCGTTCGCAGCCCAACCTTCCATCGACCCCTCTTCGGCTTCTACCTTGGCGAGAAAGTGCGTCATCGCGGCTGGGTCTGCGTCGTAGACATCTTTTGGCATGGCTTCCATCATCTTGTTGTAGGGTTCGCTCTGGGCCAGCCGCTCGTTGATCGCGTCGATGTTCTTCCGGCTGAACGCGTAGTCGGCGATGATCGTTTCGAGGGGTACATCGAGCAATGAAAGCAGCACCGATGAGATGACTCCGGTTCGATCCTTGCCCGCCGCACAGTGGAACACCACCGGGCTATCCGCTTGAGCGATCAACTCGACGACCTGAACGATCGGCTCGCGAGCCGCCTGCAACATGAGCCAGTAGAGCTCGCCCATGTGCGAGAGCTGTTCGGGCTTGATCCAGTCTCCCCCCACCTGCGCGCCTCCGCTGTGCGCGCGATCGAATAGCGGTACATGGTGGATCGGGAGCCGCTGCCCGATTCCGCCGCGTCCGTCGGCCGTGACCTCATCGCTCGATCGCAGGTCGATCACGCTGCCGAGGCCGATTTCGTCGCAGAGGTGATCGAGATCCCGCTCGCTGAGGCGCTGCAGCCCGTCGGCGCGAAACACCTGCCCGCCACGCATTCGCTGGCCCGTCGCGTTGGTGTAGCTCCCGAGGTCGCGAAAGTTGAAACAGCCTTCGAGTTCGACCCAGCCGGCGAGGGCGCTGGAATCAACCATTTCTCTCCGCCTCCGATCATCCGCTGCTTGGCGGTTCATCCTTCCCAGGGCGGCCGAGAATAGCGGCATCCCCAACATCCTGCGTCCCTGTCGGCCGCCGGCGCAGGCAGGGTACGTGATCGCGCGATTTCTCCTATGATTCGCCGACCTCGAACGTTCACTGCAGCGGGGTTTCTGCGCAGTCGCGTTCCACAGCAGAAACGAACCACGCAGAAATCCTGCAGGAAGTCGCCAGCCGTGCCCGCCCCCCACGTCGACATGCGCGGAAAGACCGTGATGGTGACCGGCTTTACCGCCGGATTGGGTCGAGCATCCGCGCTCGCGCTGGCTGCCATGGGCGCCGACGTGGTGGGCGTGTGTCGAAACGCAGAAAAGGGCCAAGCCGTGCTGGACGAGATCGGCCGAACGCATGGAAGCGCGAAGATCGACATGTTGATCGGTGACTTGGGTGTTCAGAAAGACATCAGGCGCGTTGCCGATCAGTTCCTTGCCAGCGGCCGCTCACTTCACGTGCTGTACAACAACGCGGGCGTGTTCAACCTGTCTCGAACGACGACTGCGGATGGCTACGAAACCACGTTCGCAGTCAATCACCTCGGCTACTTCCTGCTGACGAATCTGCTGCTCGGCAAGCTGCGCGAAACCGGCGAGGGCCGCGTGGTCTGCACTGCATCCGATGGTTACAAGCTCGGTGGGCGGCTGGATTTCGACGACCTGCAAGCCGAGAGAAAGTACTCGGCGTTCCCGGCCTACTTTCGGTCGAAGCTCGCCAATGTTCTGTTCACGCAGGAACTCGCGCGGCGAGAAGCGGGCCGTGGCCTCATCGCACACTGCTTTCATCCCGGCTTCGTCGGGAGCGGTCTCGCGAAGAACAACGGCCTCTTTGCGCGATTCGCCACTACGCTGATCTCCCCGTTTGCACGATCTCCCGCCAAGGGTGGGGAAACCGGCGTCTATCTCTGTACCGCGCCCGAAGTGCGCGACAATAGTGGCCTCTACTTCCATGACATGAAACCGAAACAGCTCGCCGCGGTCGCGCGGCACCCCGAAGATGCCGCACGCCTCTGGGAGGTCAGTCTCGAGCTGACCGGGCTTCCCGCGAACCGAGGAATGAACACCGATGAGCGACCCGTCGTCTGACGCGCGAGCCTGGCTGGACCAGGTGCGAGAAGAAATCATCGATCCCGAGCGTTCGATCGTCGATCCCCACCATCACCTTTGGCGTCACCCGGGACTTCCGCCGTATCTGCTCGACGACCTGTGGTCCGACACGGAAAGCGGTCACAACGTCGAGAAGACGGTGTTCATGGAGTGCGGAGCAGAGTATCGGAAAGATGGCCCTGAACAGCTGCGATCGATCGGAGAGGTCGAGTTCGTCACCGAGTTGGCAGAGGAGAGCGCCGCCGGCGGACCTGGTCGCGCAAGGATCGCTGCGCTGGTCTCACACGTCGATCTGACCGCACCCGACGGTCTCGAAGGCCGCCTTCAGCAGCACGTCGAAGCGAGTCGCGGCCTGTTTCGGGGGATCCGACACGCGGGTGCGCGAGACGAAAATCCCGAGGCGTTGATGATCCCGGGGCGGGCGCCGGCAGGGTTGTACGCAGATGAGAAATTTCGGGAAGGCGTCAAGATTCTCGGACGTTTGGGGCATAGCTACGACACCTGGCACTACCATCACCAGAACCCCGCCTTCGCGCAGCTCGCGCAGGCAGTTCCGGATACGATCATGGTTCTCGATCACTTTGGTACGCCACTCGGTGTCGGTACCTACGCGAGCCAACGGGAGGAGATCTTCGAGCAGTGGAAGCTGGATGTCGCCGAGATCGCTCGTTTGGAAAACGTGTTCGCGAAACTCGGCGGGCTGGCGATGCCGGATAACGGCTTCGGGTGGATGGGGCGCGACCGCCCGCCGACTTCGGATGAGTTCGTCGAAGCCCAGTCGCGCTACTACCTGCACATGATCGAGTG
>JAJDAM010000677.1 GCA_029261905.1 Deltaproteobacteria bacterium | reverse complement strand
GGGCGGGATGCCGCCGCGGCCTCGCTGCGGCGTCGGGAACGCGGGAGTGTAGGCAGCGCGAGTCTTGGCGAACATCTTCTTCCCGCTGCCAAGATTTCCGGACCGGAAGGCATCGGCCAGCGCTGCTGGAATCTGGGCTTCGGCCAATACAACCTTTGCGCGGTTCTCTTCGGTGAGTGCCACCATTTCCCCTTCGCGGGCAATGGCCGCCGCTCGACGTTCCTCGGCTTTGGCTCGCGCGATCCGAATGTCGGCATCGGCCTGGTCGGTTTGGAGCCGCGCTCCCACGTTTTCGTCAACGTCGATATCGGCGATGTCGATCGACACGATGGAGTACGCGGTCTGGGAGTCAAGCCCCTTGTGGAGGACTTCGGCCGCGATCAGCATCGGGTTGGCCAACGCCTTCTTGTAGGTTTCGCAGGAGCCGATGGCCGAGACGATGCCTTCACCGACCCGCGCGATGACGGTTGACTCGGTAGCGCCTCCGATGAGTTGTGAGAGATTCGTGCGAACGGTTACGCGGACGCGGACTTTCAATTGGATGCCGTCTTTGGCCACGGCGTTCAGCATCTTGGCCTGACCGTTTCGTGGATCCGGGCAGTCGATGAGCTTGGGGTTCACGCTCATCTGTACGGCCTCCAAGATATCTCGGCCGGCCAGGTCGATGGCGGCTGCGGTGTCCCAGGTAAGTTCGATGCGAGCGCGATGCGCGGCGATTAACGCTTGAGTCACGCGCCTGACGTTGCCTCCGGCCAGATAGTGGGCCTCCACTGTAGCAGTGGACGTCTCTGCCAACCCGGCCTGCGCCGCCATGATCTTCGCGTCCACAATGGCTTTGGGGCTCACCCGGCGGAGCGACATGAAGACCAGTGTGGGCAGACCAATCCGCGCCTGCGTGACGTACCCGCGCAGCCACAAACTGAAGTACCGGGAGATCACCAGCAACAGTCCCAACGACAGCAGAACAGCGACAATCAGTATCGTCCATTGAAACATGCCGCTGCTTTCGATCGTCTATTGGGAGTTCGTAGCGGCGAAGGCGTGGCCGCAGTCGCAGAGCTTCTTGCGGACGTGCATCAAGGCCCGACAACTCGGACAAGCCTTCTGCCACCGCTGCATGACCGGCGGTGGGGCTGGTTCTTTCGCAGCGTTCGAGCGCGACTTCACTCCCTGCATTCGCTTCTCATCCGCCTGGTGCACCGCGCACTGCGGATGGATGCCCACCGCGGAATAGCTGACCTGTCCGCAGACGGGGCAACGCTTTCGATCCCTGGGAGCGTACAGCGGCTGAGGCTTCTGATTCATGGCGATCCCAAAGTCTCTGAACGGTCTGCTGTGGCAATTTAGCGATTCGTACTGCGATTCAGGCCGCTTCCACGGTTATCGAGGCCAATTCACGCCTAGCCTTGGTTCCGAGTGCGACGAAAACGCAGCTTCGCACCGTCTTCGGTGTTACGAGTGTCGAGCGTGCGATTCACCAACAGCAGGTCGCTCCGGGCGACCCGCTGCCGACGGTCCGGGTTCTTGCGGAGATCCTGGGTGTCAGCCCGGCGACCGTTTCGTCCGCGTACCGGACGCTGCGCGAGCGCGGATTGATCGTCACGCGGGGGCGTCGCGGCACGCAGGTCGCCGGCCGGCCGCCGCTCGCAGCGCGCGCCCCGGCCCCGTTGCCCAGCGGTGTGATCGATCTGGCGGATGGCAACCCCGACCCACAGCTTCTTCCCGACCTGGGCCGGGCGCTACGGCAACTGGATCCCGCGAAGCGGTTGTACGGTGAGCCGGTCAGCTATGGCCCGCTGCAACAAGCGTTCGTGAAACGCTTCAGCGCCGACGGCATCCCGGCCGAGCACCTGATCGTCGTCAGCGGCGCACTCGATGGGCTCGAACGCGCATTGAAGGTGCACCTGCGGCCGGGTGACACCGTGGCCGTCGAGGATCCCGCGTTCTTGGGGGTACTCGATTTGCTGCACGCGATCGGGATGGTACCGATCCCGATGGCGATCGATGAATCGGGACCGAGGCCCGACGCGATGCGCGCGGCGCTGGATCGCGGCGCGCGCGCGGTCATCGTGACGCCTCGTGCCCAGAATCCCACCGGTGCTGCGCTCGACGCGCAGCGGGTGCGGGCGCTTCGAAAGGTGCTGCGCGACTACCCGGACGTGCTGATTCTGGAAGACGATCACGCCGGGCCGGTTGCTGGTGTGGAGGCGCACACATTGTGTGACACGAAACGTTCGAAATGGGCGGTCGTCCGATCGGTGTCGAAGTCGCTCGGACCGGATCTGCGTGTGGCGGTGCTCACCGGCGATGCAACGACGATCGCGCGCGTCGAAGGTGGAACGATCATCGGGATGCGATGGGTCTCGCACATACTCCAGCGCCTCGTCGTTGCGCTGCTGTCGGAGACGGGCATGAACGCGAAGTTGCGTACAGCCTCTCGCACGTATTCGATTCGTCGCAAGGCGCTCGTGGATGCGCTCGCATCGTACGGGATCGAGGCCTGTGGCCGTTCGGGGCTGAACGTCTGGGTGCCGGTTCCAGACGAAACCGAGACCGTCAGTCTGCTGCTCGATCGCGGTTGGGCGGTGACGCCGGGCCAGCGGTTTCGGATCGAGAGCCCGCCCGCGATCCGGGTGTGCGTCGCGGCGCTTTGCGCCGAGGATGCCGAAAAACTGGCCGCAGAGATCGCCAGGATCGTTCAGCCGAGCGCTGCGACGTCTCAGGTCTGATCGGTTCGCCCGGTTCGAGGGGGGCGTCGGCGCGCGCTGCGACCGAAACGCGCGCGGGAACCTAAGCGGACTTTCGATAGCCATCTCGCTGTTCGGATTCGCGCAGGAACTCAGCCAGATTGATCGGGCCGTTGACATCGAAGGTCTGATCGAGGAGACGAACGCGGGACATCCGGTCGGGGCGGAAGCTTCGGTAGTCGCGGCGCATCTCGCACCAGGTGGCCAACGTCCACTTGTCGCCCCAGAAAAACAGTCCGAGTGCGCGGACGGTCCGTTCGGTCCGGTCGCCGTCCGCGCGGGTGTAGGAAAACTGGAGCACGCGGTGTTCGCTGATCGCGCGTCGGATCACTGCGACTTCACGCGCCATGACCGCTTGTCGCGGAAAGTCGGGCGCGAACAGCGGCGTGTCGAGCAGGACCTTGCGCAATGGCAGCGGCAGCACGGCTTCGATCCGGCTGATCGCGCTGCCGACTGCGGCCGCCAACTCCGGGTCTCCCCAGGATGCGACGATGCGAGCGCCGAGAGCGAGCCCCTCCAATTCGACGCTGCTGAAAGTCATCGGCGGAAGCTCGAAGCGCTTGTCGAGCGCGTAGCCCACCCCGGCTTCGCCTCGGATCGGCACCCCGGAACGCTGCAGATCCTGCACGTCGCGGTAGATCGTACGCTTCGACACACCCAGGTCTGCTGCCAGTCTGCCGCCGGTGGTTACCGGTCGTGAGCGGAGCATTCGGACGATCTGAAAGAGGCGGTCGGCTCGACGCATGGGGGGGACCTCGCTGGATGGGATTGTCAGCAGGCTGACGATTACCGGGCATTATACGGGGGATCGAGGAATTCTGGATTCGCTGAGTTCTCCCAGAAAACTGTCGATTTCCGCAGGTTTGATCCGAGATCTGCGGGGATCGAGGGCAGTCGCGCGTAGATGAGAGTCTGGCAGTTGTAGGTCAGCAGGTCTCCCGCGAGGCCTTCTCGCTGGTGACCGAAACTGTCAGCAGGTTGTCGGACCCGGCGGCCCCGAACCCGCCGGCAGATCGTGCCAGGGCTGCTAGCGTCCGCGCGTGTCCGGCTATCTCGAACGACCTCCCGCCGACCATACGTTGGTTGGCCGAATGATCCGCGCAGCGCGTCTCGAAGCGGCCCTGTATGCCGAAGTCGAGGCGGACAAGACGGCCACTTCGCAGGCCGCTGCGGTGGTGTTTCTCGCGTCGGTCGCGGGCGGGATCAGCACCGGTGCGCAGCCGATCGAAGTGATTCTCGGCGCGTTGTTGGGCTTGGGCGGCTGGTATCTGTTCGCCTATGTCGTCTATTGGGTCGGTGCCAAGTGGTTGCCCGAGCCGCACACGGATACGAACTTCGGAGCTCTGCTGCGCGCGGTGGGCTTCGCCAATGCGCCTGGAATCCTGCAGTTGTTCGGCGTGCTCACACCGATTCGGGAACTGGTTTTCTTCGTCGCTGGCATGTGGAGCCTGGTCGCGATGATCACCGCCGTACGCCACGCGCTGTCGTACGAAAGCTCGTGGCGGGCGCTCGGAGTCTGCACGATTCCGCTGTTGGGGCGCTTGCTGTTGTACGTGATGGCCGTTGCGATGTTCAGCCAGGGCGAGGTCGTCCCGGGAATCGAAGAACCACCCGTACAGACGCCCTGGTAACACCAGCGAACGGAGTCTCGCGGCCTGCGAGTCGCTCATCGAGGAGGATTTGTCATGTCGGCTGGCCTGTTGCCCGAGCGCCTCGCTCGAATCGACGAACACCTGAAGAACCGGTATCTCGATTCCGGCAAGATCGCGGGCGCGCTGACCCTCGTCTATCGACGGGACGAACTGGCGTATCTGAGCCCGGTCGGCCTGATGGATCTCGAGCGCGGCCTGCCGATGGCCGAGGACACGATCTTTCGCATCTACTCGATGACGAAACCGATTACTTCCGTCGCATTGATGATGCTCTACGAGCATGGGCACTTTCAGCTCAACGATCCCGTTCACCGCTGGATTCCGTCCTGGCGGGAGTTGGGGGTCTTCGAGGCCGGTTCGTACCCCCGCTTCCAGACGAAGCCCTGCGAACGGCCGATGACGATTCGCGACCTGCTCACCCACCAGTCGGGTTTGACCTACGGCTTCATGGAGCGCACGAACGTCGATGCCGCCTACCGAAAGCGCGGGATCGGCGAACGCTTCGATCGGGACCTGGCCGAGACGATGCAGGAGCTGTCGACGCTGCCGCTCGAGTTCTCACCGGGCAAAGCCTGGAATTACTCGGTGTCGACCGATGTGCTCGGGCACCTCGTCGAGTTGATCAGCGGCGAGCGCTACGACGAGTACCTCCGGCGCCACATCTTCGAGCCATTGGGAATGGTCGACACCGGATTCCACGTCCCGGACGACAAGCTCGATCGCTTCGCGGCCTGTTATGAACGCAACCGGAAGAAGGAGCTGAGACTGCAGGACGATCCCGGCGACAGTCCGTACTCGAAAGCGCCGAAGTTTTTTTCCGGGGGAGGGGGCCTCGTCTCGACAGCGGCCGACTACCTGCGATTCTGCCGGATGTTGCTCGATGGCGGAGAACTCGACGGAGCACGCCTGCTGGGACCGAAGACGATCGAACTGATGACCCAGAATCACATCGAGGGTGGACACGACATCAGCGCGGTCTCGGCCGGTGGATTCAGTGAGACGACCTACGACGGCATCGGGTTCGGTCTTGGATTCTCGGTGGTACTCGACACGTCACGCGCGCAACTCATCGGTACGCCCGGCGAATTCGCGTGGGGCGGGGCGGCCAGCACGGCCTTCTGGATCGATCCGGTCGAGGAGCTGATCGTCATCTTCATGACGCAGTTCATGCCGTCCCAGACGTTCAACTTCCGAGGGCAGCTGAAGTCGATCATCTATCCGGCGATCGTCGAATAGCGCCGGCCCGTCGGATTCCGATCGCTACTCGGTCGACTCGAAGACGGTCGGCTCGTTGACGTAGGCTCGGGCCAACAGTTCGACGAGTTCGGGATCTTCGAGCGGCGAAGCGGAACGCGTAAAGGGTACCCCCCACGCATCGAGATCCGCGTAGAACCGCTCGAAGACGTCGTCGATCGCGAGATCGTCGAGATGCTCGTCGTAGGCCTCGCGCTCGTATTCGTCACGGAAGACCTGTGCTTTCCACGACACGCTGATGCGCAATTCGTCGTACGTGAGCTCGGCGCGCCGTTCATCCCCATCGGCGATGAACCAGTGGTCGCCTCCCTCGTGTTCGAGACGCGTGTCGAGCGTCATCCCCAGCAAGAAGCCCTTGTCGCGTGCGCCGACCGGCCGAACGCGGTGGTACATCCGGTCGTTGTCACCGACCACCGCGGTGTTGAAGATCGCGCCTTCGTGCACTTTGGGCGGTTGGTCGGGGCCGTCGGGCCAGTACGTGAAGCCGCCGTCAGTGCCCTGGTAGAACCACGCGACGGCGGTCGCGATCTGGACCCGCTCGGCTTCGAACAGCCGCGATTGGCCCATCGCATTCAGGATCCAGATGGGATATTGGGTGCGCTCCACGCCGCGGAAGGCGGGCACGTCGGTGTGGCCACCGCCCTGGTCGAATGGAAGCTGCCAGGTGAGATTGGTGTAGACGATCTGGGGGCGAACCAGTGAAGTCCCGAACATCTCCGCGGCAGCATTCGCGAAGCCAGCATGCTCGAGGAGCGGCTCGACACCCGCGACGAGCGGGACGTCGTAC
>JAJDAM010000676.1 GCA_029261905.1 Deltaproteobacteria bacterium | reverse complement strand
CGAGCCATGGAGCGGAGGCCATCCCTGGCCGCCTCCGCGTCGTTGACCGACTCGGGAATTTCGGATCAGGGCTAGCTCTCGACCGACACGATCTCGAAGTCTTCGATCACGGGGTTCGACAACAGCTTGGTGCTGAGTTCTTCGAGCAGTCGGCGCGCCGCAGATTCGCTGGTCGCGTCGATATTCACTTCGAACAGTTTGCCCTGTCGGACACTCGTGACGCCGTCGTAGCCGAGTGACGCGCTGGCGTTCTTGATTGCCTTGCCCTGCGGGTCGAGGACGTCGGGTTTGAGGGTGACAGCGATCAGTGCCTTCACGATTGAATCCTCTCTCGTGTTTCGTGGATCTATTTCGATTCGTCGGCGTAGCGGAGCGTCCGATCAAAGATCTGGGGGACGTGGCGCAGTGACTGCTCGAGGCTGAACGCGCGATCGATTTCGTCTTTACTCAATTTGTCGGTGATGGCCGGGTCGGCGAGCAGGCGGTCGCGGTAGTCGCCGCCTTTGTCCCAGGTATCCATCGCGTGGCGCTGGATCAGCGCATAGGCGTCTTCGCGCGACAGACCCTTCTCGGTCAACTCGAGCAGTAGCGTGCCGCTGAACGCCAGGCCGCGGGTCAGATCGAGGTTGGCGCGCATCCGCTCGGGATTGACGACCATCGTTTCGACGAGGCCGGCGAGGCGGTGCAACATGAAATCGAGCGTTGCGGTCGCGTCGGGGAAGATCATCCGCTCGGCCGATGAGTTACTGATGTCGCGCTCGTGCCACAGCGCTTCGTTTTCGAGTGCCGCCAGCGCATAGCCGCGCATCACCCGAGCGAGACCGGTGACGTTCTCGAAGCGCCACGGATTGCGCTTGTGAGGCATCGCGGACGAGCCTTTCTGGCCCTTGCCGAATTCCTCTTCGACTTCGCGCACCTCGGTTCGCGCGAGGTGTCGGAACTCGATCGAGAATTTCTCGAGGCTCGAAGCCGTGAGTGCCAGCGCGGAGATGAAAGCTGCGTGGCGGTCGCGCTGGACGATCTGGGTCGCCGCGTGCTCGAAGCCGATTTCCAGACGAGCACAAACGGCCTCTTCGATCTCGGGAGGCAAATGCGCGAACGTACCGACTGCGCCCGAGATTTTGCCGACGGCCGCATCGGCCAACGCCGTACGGACCCGCTCGCGGTTCCGACACATTTCCGCGTAAAACACCAGGAGCTTCAAACCGAACGTCATCGGCTCGGCGTGAATGCCGTGGGTTCGACCGACGCAAGGCGTATCGCGAAATTCGATGGCTCGCGCGCGCAACACGGCACACATCCGATCGATTCCCTCGAGCAACACGCGACCCGAATCGCGGATCTGCAACGCCATGCCGGTGTCGATCACGTCACTCGATGTCATGCCGAAATGCACCCAGCGCGACGCCTCACCGATCGTCTCGCCCACGGCCGTCAGGAACGAAATCACATCGTGTCGGACGGTCTGCTCGATCTCGTCGATCCGGGCAACATCGAAGCTGGCCCGTTCTCGAATCTGCTCGACGGCTTCGCGCGGAATCAGCCCGCGGTTGGCCTGCTCTTCGCAGACTGCGATTTCGACATCGAGCCAGCGACGGTACTTGCCGTCGTCGGACCAGATCTCCTTCATCTCGGGGCGGGTATAGCGATCGATCATATTCAGGAAACTCGAATGAAGGTGTAAAAGAGCATCGCGTAGTACATCACCGGTAGGCCGATCAGGTTGGAATCGATTCGATCCAGAATTCCACCCATCCCGGGCAACAGACGGCCGGCGTCCTTGACCTGCGCGTCGCGCTTGAGCAGCGATTCGATCAGGTCGCCGACGATTCCAACCATCGACAGTAGCAACGCCATCACGCCCGCGACGGTGTACGAAAGTGCAACCGACATCTCCGGCCAGAAGAAATCGAAGAACGCCTTGCAGCCCAGGCCGAGGATCACGCCCACCCCGACACCGACGATCGCACCCTCGACGCTCTTCTTCGGGCTGATGGCAGGCGCCAGTGGACGTTTACCCCAGGCCCGTCCACCGAAGTACGCACCGGTATCGCAACCGATCACCGAGACGACGGTGAAGAACATGAAGAAGATCCCCGTACTGGGATCGATTCCCAGTGCGGTGACCTGGCTTTCGCCGTGTCGCGATGCCACCGCATCGAAAAAGTAGCGAACCGAGATCGCATGGCTCATCAGCCATCCGATGTAGAACACACCGAAGAACGTGCCCGAGATGCTGGAGAGGGCTTCGGTGATTTGCCTCTTTCCGAGTTGGAGCATCATCGTGATGAGCAGCGTTGCCGTCATCAGCAGGTTGGCCTGATAGTCGCTGCCGAAGTACTGCACGAGCGTCAGCGCGGCTCCCGCACCGAGGCCGAACCCAACCGATGGATGGGCACCCTTGTCCTCGATGAGGCGATAGAACTCGCGCTGACCGAGCAGGATCAACGCGAGCACGACGGCGAGAAAAGGCAGCCCTCCGATCACGATCACGTACGAAACCAGCGGAATCAGGATCGCGGCCGAAAGCAGGCGCTTGGGCAGATCGCTGCCGGACTTCTTCTGCTCCGGCTCGACCGGCGTCGCCGGCAGCGGCCTGACGGGCTCGGTCACACTCGACTCGGCGGGATCGCTCACGACGAACTCCGATCGGAATCAGGGGCAGGTGCGGCGGACCTCGAACCCGAGCTTCGACCGCTGTGACCGAAGCCCCCCTGGCCACGATCGGTCACCGAGAGATCCGCGACCTCGCGAAACTCTGCGTTCGATACGGCTGCGACGATGAGCTGTGCGATTCGATCACCCCGACGAACCGTAAACGGCTTCTCGTCGCTGTTTAGCAGGATGATCTTCAACTCGCCGCGATAGTCCGAATCGATCGTTCCGGGTGAATTGGGGACGAGGATCCCGTGCTTCAGCGCCAGGCCGCTGCGAGGACGGATCTGGCCCTCGTACCCGACCGGAATTGCAATGCAAAAGCCCGTCGGAACCAGCACCCGGTTACCCGGTGGGATCACCAGGTCTTCGCGGACTGCAGCGCACAGATCGTACCCGGCCGAGCCGGGCGTCGCGCGTGACGGCAACGGAAGATCGCCCGCCTCTTCGAGGCGGGCGATTTCAATCGTCACGGCGGGGGAATCACCGCTCATCGCAACCTATGCAGACTCGGCGTCCGCCAGCGCCTCCTTGCGCGATAGCCGAATCCGACCCGAGGGATCGATGTCGATGCACTTGGCGAGGACTTCATCGCCCTCCGCTACTACATCGGTGACCTTGTCGACCCGACCTTCGGCGAGATGGCTGATGTGAATCAGACCGTCGGTGCCGGGGAAGATCTCGACGAACGCTCCGAAATCGGTGATGCGCTTGACCTTGCCCAGATAGACGCGATCGAGCTCCGCTTCTTGCGTCAGCTCCTCGATCATTGCCTGAGCCTGGGCCAGCGCGTCGCCGTCCGGCGAGAAGATCGTCACGATCCCCGTATCGTCGATGTCGACCTTGGCGCCGGTCGTCTCCTGGATCGCACGGATCACCTTGCCTCCCGGTCCGATCACGTCGCGGATGCGGTCTGGCTTGATCACGATCGAGCTGACCCGCGGTGCGTAACGCGACAACTCGCCGCGCGCGGCAAAGGCCGGCAACTCTTCGGCCGTCTCACTCGCCATGCAGCCCAGGATGTGAAGGCGTCCCTCCCTCGCCTGCGCCAACGCCTTTTTCATCACGTCCCAGTCGACGCTCGGGATCTTGATATCCATCTGCAGAGCCGTGATGCCGTCCGCCGTGCCCGCCACCTTGAAGTCCATGTCTCCGATGTGATCCTCGTCGCCGAGGATGTCGGACAGCACTGCCGTTCGTTTCCCATCGGTGATCAGACCCATCGCGATGCCCGCAACCGGCGCCTTGATCGGCACACCCGCGTCCATCAGCGACAGCGAACCGCCGCAGACGGCGGCCATCGACGACGAACCGTTCGACTCGAGCGTCTCGGAGACGATGCGAATCGTATACGGGAAGTCCTCGCGGTCGGGCAGAACGGCCTTGATGGCGCGCTCGGCCAGGTTTCCGTGGCCCACTTCACGACGCCCCGGCCCCCGGTTCGGTCGCACTTCGCCAGTCGAGTACCCCGGGAAGTTGTAGTGCAGGTAGAACGGCTTCGAGGCGCGCTCGGTCAGCGAGTCGATGGTCTGCTCGTCGAACTTGCCACCCAGCGTGGTGGTCACCAACGCCTGGGTCTCGCCGCGCGTGAACAGTGCAACGCCGTGGGGTCTCGGTACGACCCGCAGCTCGCAGGCGATCTGCCGGATCTCCGAAGTCGCGCGGCCATCCATGCGATTGCCGGTAACGAGAATCCGGATGCGCACGCACTCCGAGCGGATGTCGTGCAGGATCTCCTTCACGTCGCCACGCAGCTGCTTCTCTCCGTCACGTCGGGCATCGACGGCCTCGAGGCTGTCGAATGCGACCTTTTCGTTGCGGTAGGCGGTCATGAAGCCATCGATGACTTCGCTCTCGATTTCCTTGATCGCAGAGCTTCGCTCTTTCTTTTCCTTGATCTGCGAAGCCGCATCGAGCCGGTCCCCGGCCTGCGAACGAATCTTCGACTCGATCTCGCTGATGTCACGGGGCGTGACGGGTGCCAGCTTCGGCTTGCCGACTTTCGCCTGCAGCTCTTCCTGAGTATCGATCACGCGAATCACTTCTTTGTGACCGAACTGCAATGCGGCGAGAATATCGTCTTCGGCGACGACATCCGCGCCACCTTCGACCATCACCAGCGCCTCGCGGCTGCCGGCGACGACCAGGTCGAGGTCGCTGTGTGCGCCCTGCTCCTTCGTCGGGTTGACGACCAGTTCGCCATCCACCCGGCCGAGTCGCACTGCGGCGATCGGGCCCAGGAACGGGATTTCGGAAATGGCCAGCGCACAGGATGCGCCGATGAAACCCGGGATGTCGGGCGAGTTCTCGCCGTCGGCCGAGAGCACCGTGACCATCACCATCGTGTCATCGTTGTAGCCATCGGTGAACAGCGGCCGAATCGATCGGTCGATGAACCGACACACCAGCACTTCGCGGTCCGACAGGCGCGCTTCGCGCTTGAAAAAGCCGCCCGGAATCTTGCCGGCGGCGGAGGTCTTCTCGACAAAGTCGACCGTGAGCGGAAAGAAGTCGATTCCGGCACGGGGCTTACCGTGTGTCACGGTCGCGAGGATGGTGGTCTCACCGTAGGTGACGACGCAGGCACCGTGCGCCTGTTTGGCGAGGCGGCCTGTTTCGATCGTGAGTTGGCGACCGCCCAGCTCCATGCTGACGGTCTCTGATTTGAACCAATAATTGGGCATTCTCTAACGTCTCCAATCCGACCGGTGTCGGATTTCGAATGTGCGGCTGGAGGGTTCGAAGCGGGAGACGCTTTGGAATGCGGAATCGGTGATGCGCGAAGAGCCAGGAGATTTCCTGCGTTTGCGGCTTCGCGTATGACTGACTTCCGCACCCCCAAGCGCAGCTCACGTCGCGCCGCGCGGTTGGATGCTACCGAAGAGTTCGGTGCATTCTGTAGGTCCCGCCGTTACTCAGCGGCGCAGTCCCAAGCTCTCGATCAGAGCCTGATACCGATCAGGACCATTTCTCCTTAGGTAATCGAGTAGGCGCCTGCGCTGGCTGACCAATTTCAGCAGTCCGCGGCGCGAGTGGTGATCTTTCTTGTGTGTTTTGAAATGGTCGGAGAGACCGTTGATGCGCTCGGTGATCAGGGCAATCTGCACTTCGGGTGAGCCGGTGTCGGCTCCGTGGGTCCGGTAGGACTCGATTGCACTGGCTTTGGCAGCTTTCGATATCAACTTCGGTCACTCCTGAAGAATCGTGATCTGGAAGATCGTGCTCTTGAATAGGTTCTGATGAACTGAATCTGAAAAAACGACTTGGGAAGAAATGACCTCGACGGTCTATTTTCCTCGCAGGTCCCGCTCGCAGGTCTCACAAGTGTAGGGTTGGCTCGGCTGAGTCCGCGGCGCAGATCAAGCGAAGCAATCGCGCTGCCAGCGACCCAGGGGGCGCACTGGTTCACAACCCCGCGCGGGAGTGTACAGGGTCATCTCGCCGCGGCAACCGGGGGGAGCACGCGAAGCGGGTGCAGCCGGCGTCCGGGCAGGATCTCCATCACGGCCAGCAGTTCGCCACC
>JAJDAM010000675.1 GCA_029261905.1 Deltaproteobacteria bacterium | reverse complement strand
CCCGTTCGACTCGATCTCGCGAAACGACCGATTGTTCATCGAACTCAAGTACAGCTTCTGATTCACAGCGGAATGACGAGCGAGTTCGGGACGAGCGCGGCGTCGCAGATGGCGAGCTTCGAAACGAACACGAGTGCACCTTCGGGGTTGCGCGCGATCCGGTCCTGATACCGGCCCGTGGAGTGGCATTGGGTGTGGCGTCCTTCGAGGGTCTCGAAGACCGCGAAGTTCGCCGTCACGATCCAGTGTTCCGACGTGTCGGTCTCGATCGGGTGAGGTCTCGCCCGAATCCCCGAGGTCAGATGTCTCGTGCGACGCGGTAGCGCAAAGGCGGTGTGCTCGATCGCGTAGACACGGTCTTCGATCGCCCCGCGCCCTTCGCACAGGATCATCGCCAGCGGGAGGCCGCGTTCATGGTTTTCGCGCGTGACGACGCGATATTCGGCCTCGTCGCTGAACAACGACGGCCATTGATCGAGCGGTCCCTCGTCGAGGTACTCGGCGTACTGGGCGTAGAGCTCCACGAGCTCGGTTCGAGAGAGGTCCGACTCCGACGCCGTCGAGACTACGCGACCCGTCACAGCTCCATCACCTCGCGGTAGTACGCGTAGAAAGCGCGAATCGCGCTCTCGGTGACGATGTGATCCTGGTCGTCGACATCGCGCCCGCCCATCTCGAGAATGGCTTCGCCGCCCGGATCCGCTTCGATGCCGCGTTGGGCAACGTCCATCACTTCGCTGTCGTCGAGCGAAACCAGGCCGGCTGGCCCCATGAAGTTCGCGTGGCACAGACGCCGCGCGCGCATCGGCTCGTCGTCGTCCGCGTAGCCGAAGAAAGTCCAGATCAGATCGAACGATCCGACGCCGCGTGGAATCAACTGTCGTGTCGCGAGCGTGTTGGCCTGTTGTTGCACGATGAGGTTGGGCCAGATCGTCTGCATCACGACCGTCTCGGGTCCATCGAATTCTTTCTCGATATCGAGGAGCTTCGAATCCTTGAGTTCGAGATCGGTTCGAAACGAAGACATCTCGGCAGTGGCTTCACTGGAAGCCTTCGCTCCCCCTCGGCATGACGTCAGCACGCTGTGGCGCCCCGTCGCATCCATCTCGGTTCGCGACGGATTGTCGGCACGAAACAGTCCGAAAGTCACCAGGAATACATGCAGGAGACTGGCGTGATAGGGATCCTTGATGTTTTCGAACATCAACTTCCAGTTGGCCGGAATCCTCTGGCGCGACACGCCCAGTACGCGCAGGGACCGACCGTCGAACACCCGGTCGAACCAATGCAACATCTTGTCGCCCAGATAGTCCTCGAGCGATTCGACGTTGGAGCCCTCTTCCCCACCGAATCCGGCAAAGATCGCTCCGTTGCGAATCGCGACCCGAAGCGGCGACAAGCCGTGGGTCTTCGAATCGAAATCCTCTGGCATGCCGCCCTTGCCGCCGATGCCCTTTGCGAACGGGACCCCCAACAAGCGGCCATCCAACGCGTAGTTCCACTGGTGATACGGGCACTGAAACGACTTGGCGTTACCGAACATGTGGCGGCAGACTTCGAGACCGCGGTGAGCGCATTGATTTTGCAGTGCATGGACGGTGCCATCCCTGCCGCGGACGACGATGACAGAAATTTCTCCGACCGACGTGAGCTTGAAATCGCCGGGCTCGGGAATCTCGGCTTCCAATCCGACGTAGCTCCAACCCGGACCGCGAAAGATGCGCTGGAGTTCCCGCTGGTACAGTTCGGGATCGGTATAGACGCGATACGGGACCCGATGGGTCCCCGGGGCCTCCCAGAATGACGACGTCGCGGTCGCTTCGGATCCATTCATGCCGACCCGTGCCTCTTCACAGCAGACCTGCCCGCTCGAGCACCGCATCCAGCCGTCTTTCCAGTTCGGCCGTCGCCGGGACCATCGGCAAGCGGTGTTCATTGCGATCGAGCGCGCTAATCCGCTTCATCATGTACTTCAGCGGGATCGGATTGGTCTCGAAGAAGATCGCCTGCGATAGCTCGACGAGCGCATTGTGAAGCTCGCGCGCCCGCTTCAGGTCGCTGGCATCGACCGCCTCGCATAACGCCGCCACCCGAGCCGGATCCAGGTTGCCCACTGCATTCATCAATCCCGCGGCTCCCATCGCCAGCATCGGAAACGACAGCGACTCGAGGCCGACGAAAATCCGAAAATCGTCCCCCAGAGCGAGCAGCAGATCGATCACGAATGAAAGATCAGTCGATGCGTGCTTCACCCCCAACAGGTTCGGACACCGTTCGCGCACCTGGACGAAGCTGTCGACCTCCATCGAGACCGCCGTCCGACCAGGAATGTGATAGACGAGTACGGGGATCTCGACCTGCCCGCATACCTCGACGTAGTACTCGACGAGGCCGCGTTGCGGGGGTCGGATGTAGTAGGGCGTGACGACCAACAACGCGTCGGCACCCGCGCGTTCGGCATGCGTCGAAAGGGCCAGTGTTTCGGCCAGAGATTGCGACCCGGTCGCGGCGATCACCGGCACCCGCCCCGATGAGGTGCTCACCGCCAGCGACACGATCTCGTTGCGCTCGTCGACGGTCAGCGTGCTGGGCTCCGCAGTCGTGCCGTTGACCAGAATGCCGTGGCTGCCACCGTTGATGTGATGCTCCACGAGGCGCCCGTAGGCATCCAGATCGACTGCGTCACCGCGAAACGGTGTCACGAGCGGCGGAAACGAACCACGCAGTCGTGCGCTCATTTCTCGAGATCTCCGCGGTTGGTCGCAAAGCCTGAATCGACCCCGAGCAGCAGCGGCGGCTCCTTCAGATTTTCCTGCCACAAGAGCGATTCGAGCTGGATGTGAAACGGCTGATCCTGGACCGTCAATTCGTATACGGGCCCATCGTCGTTGGATGCGTGATTGTGAATCGCCCATCCGGGGGCCGAGAACATCAAGTCACCGGCCGACCAGTCGTAACGCTCTCCATCGACACGACTGAAACCCGAACCGGAGAAGTAGTAGTTGATCGCCGCAGAAACGTGTCGGTGCGGTCGATCGACTATGCCGGGTGGGCGCACAGTCATGGTCGAGAAAAAACTCGGCGTCGTGCCGTTGGTCCGGCCAGTCATCGGGTTGTAGAGCAGGTACAAGCGTCGGCCGCGATACTTCGAACCGAGTGCGGTGAGTTTGTCGAGTTGCTCGACGACTTCGCGCCAGGGCCAGTAGAGCGCGGGCGATGCAATCGCCGGGGGGTTGATGAGCCGCTCGTACGGCATCAGCCATGCCTCGCCATCCCCGACCGTGAACGAGCCGAACGGGTTGACCAACGCGTCGGCTTCGGAAGGGTCTTCCTCGGCCGACTTTCGAACGGCCTGGTTCTGTTCGATCGCGCGGTCGGGCGCCGGTGGGGAATCGTCGATCTGGTAAACGTTCAACAACCGCAGTGCGGCCGCATTGGAGTAGGTGAGACGCACCTGCAGGTCGCGGCTCGGATTGTGGTGAACGTGGGACGTCCAACCGGGGTGGTTCCACACGTCGTACTGTTCGAATTCGATCTCGCGCCCGGCGACCTGGGTCCGTCCGGAACCCGCGATGCAGAAGTTCACTTCGGTAGCGTTGTGTCGAAGCGGCTCGGTCTTCTCACCGGGTCGGAGTACCGACAGGCGAACTTCGATGCCGGGAGCCAATCCCAACCCCCGGCTGTCCGCCTGGGGGTGCACGATCCTCGCTTCTCGAAGGCCACCGGGCGGATGCGACAGGTTCGCGAGGCGCTCGATTTCGGCGTCGATCTGCGCGCGCTCGATCACGACCGGCGACCATCGCTCGTTGGCGGGCGGCGGTGCGCTCGCGTGATCGGCGAAGCGAGCTGTGTCGTCGGTCAACGTGAGTCTCCGTTTGTTGGGACAGCGGGGGCAGGGGCTCTTTTCAATTTAGCGGGTGGCTCGAACGTCAATGGCTTGGGATGCGGCGTCGGAAGCAGCACGCCGGTGTCGGATTCGATCGCCCGACGGTAGATCTCGGTCGCCAACGCCAGATCCGAGATCCCCATCCCCAACGACTTGAAAAGCGTCAGATCCGCACCCGCGGGGCGAGTGACGCTGGCGCCAACGAGTTCGGACAAAGGCTTCACGCTCTGCCACGCCTCGTCATCCACGTAGAATGCGCGGAGTTCGCTGGCAAGCCGTCGGGCCTGGGGAAGGTTGTCGACCGCCACTGCGCCACATCGCGCGAGTAGTTCGGGCTCGAACTCGCAACGTTCGGGTGTGATCGCTCCCATCGCGTTTACGTGTGCACCCCGCTCGATGGCGTCGGCGCGAATGAACGGTTCGCTTGCACGGGTCACCAACGTGACGATGGGAGAACCGGCGACCGCTGGATCCACTGCATCGAAGCCCGTCGCCGACAACCCGAGCTCGCTACCGATTCTAGCGATCATCGCGCTGCGGCGATCGCGATCGCGGCCGAAAACACGCACGTGATCGAGAGTGCGAACAGCAGCGATCGCGGCAACCTGCGCGAGTGCCTGCTTACCCGTCCCGCACAATGTCATCTCGCGGGCGTCGGCCACTGCGAGCAGGTCCGTCGCGATCCCGGCAATCGCGGCCGTGCGCAATTGACCGAGCGCAAATGCTTCGATGACGGCCAGCAACTGGCCGGTCTCGCTGCTCCACAGGATCTCGAGCGGATTGGCGCCGCCCTGGGTATGAACCCAGGTCTTGACGCCACAAACGCCATCGCCGGGGAATGCCGCACCGATGGCGTGGATGTTCGCGCCTCCCTCCACACGCAGGTGCGTCTTCTCGAGATTGGCTGCGCCGGCCGTCGCCTCTTTCTCGAGACCCGAACGCAACGCCGCGATCGCCTCCGCGATCGAGAGCGCCTCGACCTCGCGTTCCGTGATCCAGCGCGGGGGGGAAGAATCGTTCACTTGGCTCCCTCGATCGGCGAAGGCACCGCGACCCCGATCGTATTGCATACGGCTGCGTGCGCGAGGTAGCGCCCGGTCGCGAGTAAGACACCGACGAGCATCGGGGGGCTCGACAGCTCCAGGAACTGCTCGGCCAGTTCCTTCGACTCGCGTCCGAGCGAATCGACGACCGATAGCACGAGCGCCTGCGCGGCGCGTTCGAGGGGGTCGAGTTCGTCAGCGGTCGCCGGCTCGAGCCGTTCGATGGCGCGAATCCACTCCTGCGAGAAGCCGAGCTTCAGACTGAGACGTTCGTGCTGCACCCGCTCGTAGTCGTTTTCCAACCGGGTCGACGTGGTGAGCGCGACGAGTTCCATCAAGCGATCGGGGAGCGCGTCCTTCAGCGACTCCGTGAAGCGGACAAAGTGACTCAGTGCTCGGGGTTGATGGGCAGCCACTTGAAAGAACTCGCCGAGGTATCCCAGGCGCTCTACGCGAGGCGCGAGCAGCTCAGCCAGCTCGGCAGGCAGTTGCTGAAACGAAATGCGGGGAAGCATATCCACGTCGAAGCCTCGCCTTTGAGCCTGACCCCAGACTCGTGGTCGTGGAAGTTAGTTCGCGAGAAGCATAATCTCTAATCCGTACGAGCCGGCTGGCCGTGCGAAGACGATTTCGGCGGATGAGATGGCTTCCGGTCCAGAGGACTCACTGATGGCAAGAATCGCAGTCGTCTACCACAGCGGCTACGGACACACGGAGCGCCTCGCCATGAGCGTCCATCAGGGCGCGGACGCGGTTGCTGGGGCGAGCGCTGTATTGATACGGGTCGACGAACTGCCCGACCGGGTTTCCGAGCTCAACGCCGCCGACGCGATCCTGTTCGGATCGCCGACCTATATGGGAAGCGTGTCCGCCCCCTTCAAAGCATTCATGGACTCGACGAGCATCATCTTTGCTGGCATGGGCTGGCGCGACAAGCTCGCAGCTGGATTCACCAACTCGGCGGCCCACAACGGCGACAAGCTCAATACGTTGAATCAGCTCGCCATTTTCGCGGCTCAACACGGAATGGTCTGGGTCAGCCTCGGCCTTCCACCCGGCAACAATTCGACTCAGGGATCCCCAGAGGACCTCAATCGGTTGGGCGCATCGCTCGGTGCGATGGCCCAGTCCAACGCAGATGCTCCGCCCGACATCGCGCCGCCCAAGTCCGATCTCGATACCGCTCGGCATCTGGGCAAACGGGTTGCCGAAGCGGCGTTGCGTTGGGTCGACTGACCCTTTCAGTATCCTATGGGACACCAACGGAGTTTTCATGAGTAATTACACCAAGATTTTCAGCCGAAGCCTCAGCCGCGCCGTCACTTCGGACCCCGATCGCTTCTTCTCTCATTTCTACGACAATTTCGTTCCGTCGAGCCCCCGGATCACGGCCCTGTTCAAGGACGTCGACATGAAGAGGCAACGGAAGATCCTCGAGGCATCGCTCGCGTACATGTCCGAGTTCGCGGCGTTCCTGGCCGAAACCGAATACCTCGAGCGCCTGGCCGAGCGACACAGCCGACGCGATGTAAACATCGAACCCGCTCTCTACGACCTCTGGCTCGACACGCTCGTCGACACCGTCAAGGAATTCGACCCGGAGTACACCGACGATGTGGGCGTCTCCTGGCGCGTCGTGATGGCGCCGGGGATCGCGTACATGAGAGCTCACTACTGAACGCTGAGTCAGCTTTCCCTTTTTTGGGGGGCGGTGGCCAATGAAGCCCGCACTCGTTGTAGTCGACCTGCTCGGTCCAGGAGACGAATCCGTGCTCGAAAACGTCGACCCCGACGTCTTCGATTTCGAAGTCGAGCCCAGCCTCGCTCGAGAGTTTCTCGACGACGCAAGACACCACATCGCGGTTGCGCGACAGGGCGCGTGTGTGATCGGAATGGCCTCTGCCCTTCACTACGTCCACCCCGACAAGCC